>NZ_JAUPTE010000004.1:0-152710 GCF_036701705.1 Microcoleus sp. w1-18aA5
TTTAGTTACCTCAGTAGATATATTCTCTTTGTTTACTTATCTTAACATAGTTCGGTTTTTTTGCGCCGACCTACTTATTCGCTGTATGTTGGGAACAAAATCGCAAGCCGTATCAGATTTTAAACAAGCTGGAGAACTTTTCTCAAAGCAGGGAGACGGCAAGAATTACCAATTAGCACAAAGTTTTATTAATGATTGTCAAGAACCGATTGCAGAGGCTGCAATCTGCGATTATCGAAGGAACATAGATTCCTTCGGCAGACCCTGCGGTCGATCTGTTAATGTTCCGATTATAATTAGAAGAAAATCCGCGACTGCTACCTCAAACTCTGAGTCTACTGCTGTTAAAAGCAATAGCAGCGTTGAAAAAATCTCGCCTGCAAATTCTGATAGCAGCAGTACAAGAACTCGCAGCAAGAGAAGAAGTAAAAGGTAAGTGGCTGTTGCATTAGTTAAGAGATGACAAAATCTGCTGATAAGCATCGATGGTTTGCTGGGCGATCGCCTCCCAGTTATAATGCTTTTTGGCATACTCTTGGCCGTTCAATCCCCGCCGTTGGCGCTCCTGTGGATTCAGAAGTGCTAATTTGATTGAATTGGCGATCGCCCCTACTTCCAAAGGTTCTACCCAACCAGCTTCTGCTTGCTGTATGTCTTCCGCAATATGTATGCGATCGGAAATGGCGACAGGTACACCGGCGGCCATCGCTTCTGCTACAGCAATACCAAAGTTTTCGTAATAAGAAGGCAATACAAATAAGTCGGCTTTTGTCAACAGTTCAACTTTTAAATCACCGCTCACAAAGCCAGTTATTCTTGTGTATTTTGCTAAGCTTGAATTCTGAATTTGTACTTTAATTTGTGTTTCATAATCAGCATCTTGGGGATTTGAACCAGCTAAAATAAAGTGAAATTCTATGCCCGCTGCCAAAATACTTTCTAATGCTGGAATTAACAAATCAAGCCCTTTTTTAGGTTCAATTCGCGACATAAATAAGATGATTGGCACTTCTGATTCCCGCAATCTCTTAGGAAACAAACCTGCTGTCACCCCCAATGGAATCACCAAATCCCGTGGCACAGGCATCTTGCCTGTGCAGTCCAAATCCCGTGGCCCAGGCATCTTGCCTGTGCTACCCCAACCAAATCTTTCTGAGATTTTAGCCTCTTCTTTACTTGTGAAATGAATTGCGGCAGCGCCTGCTAAATTAGGGCCTTCTAAAAGCGTGGCATAAATCTGTTTCAAGCGCTTTTTTTTCTGCAAATCAGCGGGATCAAGCATACCGCAGGGACGCATAATATATGGCAACTTGTGATATCTAGCAATTGTGGCGGCAAAGGTAGTTACTGGTGAGAAAAGAGCGTGAATATGAGCCAGGTCAAATTGTCGCGCGTTTTCATTTAACCACTGCAATAACGAGAGTGAAAATTTATATCTGCGCCAGGGATAACAGCGGAAATAAATAATCTGATAACCGTTTTGTTGTATTGGTTGATTTAGAGGAACATCTAAAGGAAGTTGACCGATATCTCCGTTAGAATCTGTGGTGATAATGGTGACATCAATGTTTTTTGCTGCGAGGGCCGCAGAAAGTCCGAGTACCATTTGACTTGGCCCGCCGTATACCAAGGAAATTGAGGGGATAATTTGGAGAATCCGCATCAGGGATAGTTATTTAAATCCACATACCAACATCTCCCATTACAAATTTAATTATCTGCAAAAGGCTTCCCATCTAGCTGTTCAGCTTCCTCTCTCTTTGTTGCTGTAATTTGGGTATTGTGAGCCATTGCCTTGGAAAATTCATACATTTCACTGGCTTTGGCTTCCGCAGCTTTCACAATTTCCAGGATTTCCTGGAGTAGGCTTTCATCTGGTAATTGTTTCATGGCAATGCTTCTAATCTCTCCACTACTTTGTCAATCATAATTCTCGATTCGGGAGCCATCTTTAGCAAGGCTGCTAAATAATCTCCTGCTTTTTGAACATCTTCATCGGGCACACCAGCCATCAATACATTGCCCACAATGTGCTCTGCTTGTAAGCGAGTACCTGCTACGTTGAATTGAAAATTGGTGATGGAAGAAAAGTATTGCATCAGTATTTCATTCTGGGGAAAAAGAGACATGGCTCTTCTAAGTGCAAAAAGTCCCTGCGTTGCTTGGCGCTCGCTATCGTCTAATACCTGGTAGAGTTCGTTAATCAAAGAGCGTATGTCGGGAGGAATAGACATTTACTACAGTTTTTATTTAACACTTGCATTATAGCTAAAAGTTACAACAATTCTTTGTAGAATTCCAATAACTGCTCAGCTAAAGCTTGATTAGTATAATTGCTCATCGCTCTATGATAACCCCGATCGCCCAAATCGGCCGCCAAGTCCCGCCGCTCCATCAATTTCTGCAAACACTCTCGCAAAACCCCTGCATTTCCTTCTGGGAATAATAAGCCCGCATCGCCGATGACATGGGGAATTTCCCCGCAGTCGGAACCAATAACCGGAATGTGACAGGCCATCGCTTCAATTAAAACGTGACCGAATTGTTCTTTCCAGCCCACAGTGGTCAAAGTTTTGAATTTATAGCTGGTTTGCGAAGGCAATACCAAACAGTTCATTAAGTTAATGTAGGGGGGGATTTCTTCGTGGGAAACGCTTTCTACCCAAATTATTCTGTCGCTGATTCCCCATTCAATACATTTTTCGGCGAGGTGCGTCCGCAATTTTCCTTGTCCAACTAACAGCCACTTCCAAGAGCTTTTTTTCAACCCTGCCAAGGCTTCAGCTAAAGTCAACAATCCTTTTTCTTCGACAAATCGCCCTACAAATCCTACCACAAAATCGGTCGGTTTAATACCGAACCTGCGCGATAAATCAGCGTCTTTACCAGTGCGGCGAAACAAAGTTTCATCTACTCCGAGTTGTGGCATTACTTTTACCGCACCTTGATAGCCCCGCTGCCGCAAAATTTTAGCTCCATCTAGGTTGCCTGCAATAATTCCGTCGGTGTGCTGAAGATTGTAATTTTCTAAGACTGAAATCGGCCAATTCAATTGATAAGGCAAATTCCACCAAGTAAATAATATATTTTTGGCTTGCATTTTGAGCAGTTTGTTTAGTAGAATCAACTGAGCGCAAGCAATAGATTTTGAACCTTGTTCAACTTGAATTATCTGCGGTTTAATTTTCTGCAGAACTTCAATTAAATCTGTACCAAAAGTTAGCAAGCCTTGATTATTTTGACTAAAGTTGGAGACGGGGACTACTTTAAATGAGCCTTTTTGATAAAATTGCGTTTCTATAATTTTATTTTGTACGCCTCCCGGTTTCCAACGCTGCGGCACTACAACTGTTACTTCAATATCGGGTTCTAGGTTGGCTAATATCTTGAATTTTTCCCGATTAATGTCCACAATATAGGTGTGACTAGCCACGAGAATTCTCATTTATTGGGAAAGGCGAATGGAGAATAGGTAATTATTTCTACCAATTTTATATGAGGCTGCATAGAATCTGATCCCCCCTAACCCCCCTTAATAAGGGGGGGACAAGAGCTTGGTCAAAGTCAACCCCTACTCCCCTTATTAAGGGGGATTTAGGGGGCTCGAAATAGATGCAACTTCACATTAAATTGGTATTCTCGTTAATCTTGTCTTGATGGCTATAACTTTGTCCATCATTCCACAGAGATTGAATTAGTGTATTTATAGCACTGAGAAAACCCAGGATATAAAAAGCAAATCTAGTTATAATTTTAAGGGGCGAGGTGCTTTTATAACAAGGTGGATTTCCCAAAACGTGGCAGTCAAAGAGTTTGGCAAAAAATCGCAGGCATTGAAAGGCTGTTAAATTTTTCAATCCCATGAGGAAATGGTTGTGATAAAATGTGACTTGATACTCGATCGATCGCGTGCTGACATCGTGACAGCCCCCGATCTCTTCCCCCAAGTGAACTAAACAGGCATTGGGATCGTACCAAATTTTCATGCCAGTCGATCGCAATCTCAAACAAAAATCCGACTCCTCCCGCACCGCACTCCCTGCAAACCGCTCATCAAACCTCAGCCCCCATTCGGCAAAAACCTGCCGGCGAAATGACATATTACAGCCTCTAGCCGAGAGCACCTGCTGCGGTTTGACTGTATGCACCAAATCGATAAAATACCAGGCAATGCCCGCATCCATCGCTTCTGAGGGCAAATATTCGATCGCCAAATCGCCTCCAGAATTATCCAGTTTCATTCTGTCAAAAACCCTGCCCGCCACACATCCCACATCGGGTTTTTCTAAATAATTGTCAGCGTGAGCAGCCAAAAAACCATCTGGCAATTGTACATCATCATCAATAAATAAAATAATCTCTCCAACTGCGCGTCGCACTGCATAATTTCGAGCACCAGGCAAACTCGCCCAATCTACCCGAAACCAGCGAATTTTGCCAGCATTTGACAATTCCTCTAAATAAACTTGAGTTTCCAATTCGTGGGTGCGAGTTTGATCGATTACTAGCACTTCAAAATTTGGGTAATTTTGCCCAATCGCATCAGCCAATGTCTCTCGCAGAGGTTGCTCGCGGTTGTAGGTAGGTATAACAACAGAAATCATCATCAATCATCATCACACAATTGAGTGAAAATAAAGTTAAGGGTAGGCATCCTGCCTACCCCACTCGTTATTTTTGGAGAAGTTGATTAAAAATCGAAATTAATAGTTAGAAATTTTGATTTCTGAATTTTGAATTCAAAGATTTCAACTCAAAACTCAACACTCAAAATTCACAACTTTTAGCAAGTCCCCCTTTCCATCAGATAGCGATGTGTTGCTGAACGGCTAAAACTAAATTTTCAGTCCAGAAATTAGCCAATTCGGCGCTGGCAGCTTCCACCATAACTCGGATTAGCGGTTCAGTGCCAGAAGCGCGAACCAAAACCCGTCCCTGTTCGCCCATTGCTGTTGTAGCACGATCGATCGCCTTTTGCATTGCCTCGCACTCGTGCCATTTCAGGCGTTTTTCGCGATCGTCCACCCGAATATTTCGCAACAACTGCGGATAAGTTTGGAAACTGCCACTTACCAATTGTGCCAAAGATTCCCCGGACTGGCGCACCAGCGAAGCCAAATGCAAAGCCGTCAGCAAACCGTCGCCGCTGATACCGTAATGCGGACAAAGAATGTGTCCCGACTGTTCGCCGCCCAACATCGCACCAGTGCGCTGCATTTCAGCGTGAACGTACTGATCTCCGACGTTGGTTCTAGTTAGTTTGCCCCCCAATTCTTCCCAAGCTCGCTCGAAGCCGAGGTTAGCCATTACAGTAGAAATAATTAAATTGGATGGTAACTGTTGGGAGTCGCGCAACTGCCGGCCCCACAGATAAAGAATGTAATCGCCGTCAATCGTTCGACCTTTGTTGTCAACACCCAAAACTCGATCGGCATCGCCGTCAAAAGCAAAGCCCAAATCGGCATTGTGTTCCAAAACCGCCGCTTGCAAACTGTCGAGATGAGTAGAACCGCAGTTAACATTAATGCGAGATCCATCAGGAGAGTCGTGCAAACAGATCACATCCGCCCCCATTTGCGCGAACACCGCCGGCGCCAAACCCGCAGCGGCCCCCCAAGCCAAATCCAAAACTATCCGCATTCCCTCCAAATTCATCTGTTGCAGCGAATCACAGAGCGAAGTGGCATAATCTTTAACCAACTCAGACCGATGGTAGTGGTGTCCCCAACCCAAGCTAGAAATTGGAACCTTTGCCCCTCGGATTCCCGCTTCGATTTGTTCCTGCAACTGCTGCGACAGCTTCGATCCGTTTGAGCCGAAAAATTTAATGCCGTTGTCTTCTGGGGGATTGTGAGAAGCCGAAATCATCACTCCGCCGACCGACTCCGAAACGCTTGCCAGATAAGCAACGCAGGGAGTGGGACACAATCCCAAATTCCACACTTCCAAACCGGCGGCCGTCAAACCCGCTGACAGTGCCATTGCCAGCATATCGCTGGAATTCCTGCTGTCTTGTCCCAAAATCACAGGGCCCTGGTTGGGGGAATTTTGGCGTAGAACTTGTCCAGCCCAGAAGCCCACTTGCAGGGCTAGGGGTGCATTCAGCAATTCTCCAACTTTCCCGCGAATGCCGTCTGTGCCGAAGAGTTTGGTATTGGGCAGGGGGAGGCTATCTCCCAGCAGAATCGTATCGCGTTTGACTGGCTGTACCGAGTTAGCAGCCGGAAACTCGCTGCCACGAGGGCGCGAAGGTGTCTGAACCATATTCACTCCTTTAGGAATATTCACACTCACACTTTGGGTTCATGTTACAACTGAAAGTCTTTATTTTCAGCCTAAACTTCATTTATTTCGTCAATTGCTGAGGCAACTTGCTCTGACAACCTACGCACAAAGCTTAACTTCATCGGAAAAATTTGTATTGTATCCAAGGGAAAAACTTTTAGTCCTGGGGGCGCCCACGCCCGGAAACCCGGTTTCTTTCTGCCTCCAGGCGTGACCGCGAATTTCTCGATCTTATATCTTGCACCATTCTCAATAAGCTTTTATGAACAGGCTTTCCGGCCTGTTCCACAAGAAAATCGACTCTTTGTGCAACAGGCCGGAAAGCCTGTTCTTGAGAATGGTGCAAGATGTGAGTTGATGATACCCGCCACGTGATTTATCCGTGGAATCAATCCAAAATCTCAACTCGAAAATCCTCAACAAAGAGCATTTGTCTCGCGCAAGTCAATCTAAAATCTAAAATCTAAAATCTAAAATCGATTGACGCTGCTGCTGTTTGAGCCTGTCAGCCACTGCGGGTATAGAAGGTTAATGCTGTATTGCCGTATACTTTGTGGCGGCAAATTTCTAGGCCGGAAATCGCTTGTGTCGATCGCTCCGGGCTGTGTTCGATCGCGATTTCGCCGAGGAGTGCTAGCATTTCTTGGCTGGCGATCGCGTTTAACACCGGTTCGTACAAGTCGCTGGCGTAGGGCGGATCGAAGTAAATGCGATCGAACTGCTGCCCCGCTAGTGCCGCCAACTTCGCCGTCGCGTTTCCCCGCAATATTTGGAAGGTTTGGGATGAGTCTGCTACTTGCTCCCAGTTTTGGCGGATAATCGCACAAGCTTTCGCCGACTGTTCGATGCCAGTGACACTCGCGGCTTGCCGACACAAAGCTTCTGCACCCATCGAACCACTGCCGGTACAAATGTCAAGCCATCTGCAATCTGCGATCGTCCCTTGCCAAATATTAAATAAAGCTTCTCTGACTCGCGAAGGTGTAGGGCGAGTTGCGAGTCCCGGCAGGGTTTTTATTTGGCGATTGCCAGAGATTCTCAGACTCATACAATTTTAGATTTTAGATTTTAGATTTTAGATTTTAGATTGGGGATGACTGAATAAATATAAATTTGGTGCATACTTACAGTTGCATTCTTTATTGAAACTGCTATCATTTAAAACTATAAACACCCGGTTTATACCACAAACCGGGTTTTGCACAAATCGCCTAAACGGCAACTTTTGCCCTCACCTGACTGACAAAATTTGACAGCATTTGCAATCCCGTACTCGAAGACTTTTCCGGGTGAAATTGCACGGCCATCAGATTGTCTTTAGCTATAGCCGCCGTCACATTTTGACTGCCGTGAGTCACAATTGCCGATCGCACTTCCCCATCAACTGGATCGACATAATAAGAATGCACGAAATACACCCAAGGATCAGACGGTAAATTTCCCCACAGCGACAAATCCGGCTGAGTAAATTGCAATTGATTCCATCCCATGTGGGGAATGGTCAAACCCGGTTCCGAGCGAAATCGGCGCACTTTTCCCGCAATAACGCCCAATCCCGGTTCTACGCCTTCTTCGGAACTTTCAAACAGAATTTGCAAACCCAAACAAATGCCTAAAAAAGGTTTTCCCGATGCGATCGCCCTTTTTATCGGTTCTATCAAATTGCGCGATCGTAAATTCTGCATTGCCGGGTCAAACGAACCCACTCCCGGCAAAACCACCGCATCAGCCTGCTCGATCATAGCAGGAGAATCTGTAATTTTTGGCACTGCACCCACATTTTCCAAGCCTTTACAGACCGAGTGCAGATTGCCCATGTCATAGTCCACTACTGCAATGACAGACATTGACTTACTTGCCTTATATTATCAATATCAGTATTATTGCACAAATATGACGGCGAAAATCCTGCTCACCTCATTTGATACTTGGCTTCCCCATCAGAAATCTAATTCTTCGGACGACTTATTAGCTAAGATTTCCCAAATCAAATCTTTGCCTGATTCCCTGACTTTTTTGAGGAAACTGCCAGTAGATTTTCAGCTAGCACCTAATTTAGCGATCGCCCAAATCAACCAACTACAACCCGATACTATTATCTGCTGCGGTATGGCCGAAAGCAGGCAAAAGTTAACTATAGAATCTTGCGCTTGCTGCGATCGCGACATTCGGCAAACATCAGTTAATCTCGAACCGCTAGTCGCTGATTTAGCTGCAACAGAAATCAGTCACGAAGCCGGAAAATTTGTTTGCGAAGCCCTGTATTATGCAGTTTTAAAACACCTTGCAGATTCTCAACTTAGCACCAAATGTATTTTCGTACACGTACCAATTTTGACAGAAGAAAATGCCGACAAAATTGTCGCCGATTTTTTATTAATTTTAACTCGCCTCCCTTAACAACTAACAACTAACAACTGACAACTGCCAACTAACAACTAACAACTGACAACTGACAACTGACAACTGCCAGTTGCCAACTGCCAAGTCTTTAGCCTCCGTAATTCCAACCGGTGCTTTCTAGCAGCAACGGATTTCCTTCTCGGTGGACGCCGGCTGCCAAAACTTCTCCCACATAAACTGTGTGGTCTCCGTGTTCCACAGAACCGACAACTTTGCACTCGATGTAACCCAGAGAATCCGAGATAATCGGACAACCAGTTTCCGCGCCCGGATAAAATTCTACATCTTCAAATTTATTGCCAACGCGGCGCTGCTGCTTGAAGAATTTCTGGGCTAACTCTTTTTGCCCTGCTTCTAGGAAACTCAAAGCAAAGACACCGCTGGCTTTGATCATGCCGTGGGATTTGGAGTCTTGCTTAACGCAGTTGACAACTAAGGGAGGGGTAAAGGAAGATTGCATCACCCAGCTAGCGGTGAAACCGTTGACTTCCTCCCCGTCTTTGACACCGCAGATGTACAATCCGTGAGGGATTTTCCGCAAGATGGTCTTTTTAGCTTGTTCGTCTAGCACGGGCTTACCTGTTCGATCGATAATTCTACACCGCTCAGTTTACCAATGTCGGGTCCACAAACCCACCTGTCTTAAGGGCTATTCGCTAATATTCCCTTTTTAGATCCCAAACTTGACACCAGTTTTCAGTGAAAATTAACAACTCACAACTATTATGAAACTCCATACTTTGTAAACCAATCTTGCATCCGTTTCCAAGCATCCTTAGCTTCTTTTTCCCGGTAACTGGGGCGATAGTCGGCGTTAAAAGCGTGCGGCGCATCTGGATAAAGCACAATTTCCGAACCACTGCTGCCAGTTTTGAGAACTTCCTGCATTTTCTCAACTGTATCGTTGGGAATTGACTGGTCTTTGCCCCCGTAAAGCCCCAATACAGGCACTTTCAAAGTTGCTGCAATGTCGATCGGCTGTTTGGGAGTTAAAGCCGTAGAATCGCCAACCAAACGCCCGTACCAAGCCACTCCAGCTTTGACTTTCGGGTTATGGGAAGAGTACAGCCAAACAATTCTGCCACCCCAGCAAAATCCTGTAATTCCCAACTTATTAATATTGCCTTTTCCTGATTTTTGTGCCCACTCTACGGTTGCATCTAAATCAGACATAACTTGAGCGTCGGGAACTTTCGAGACAACTTTACTAATAATTTCTTGAACCTCGGTGAGTTTAGAAACATCACCTTGACGGGCAAACATTTCTGGGGCGATCGCTAAATAACCTAATTTAGCAAAACGGCGGCAAATATCTTGAATGTGGGCGTGAACTCCGAAAATTTCTTGAATTACTAAAATTACTGGAAAATTGCTGCCGCTGGCTGGCATTGCTCTGTAGGCTGGAATTGAGCCGTCTTTGACGGGAATTTTTACCTCACCTGCAACTAAACCAGCAGCATCGGTATTGATAACGGCACCTGCAATAGGATGAACTGCTAACGCAAATCCGGCGCTTAATGCGGTGACAGTAATAAATTGTCTGCGAGTTAAATCTTTCATCGGTAATGGGGAATGGGGAATGGGGAATGGGGAATGGGGAATGGGGAATGGGGCATTGGGCATTGGGCATTGGGCATTGGTAATTGGTAATTGGTAATTGGGCATTGGTAATTGGAACTAACCAATGACTAATGACTAATGACTAATGACTAATGACTACTGACTAATGACTACTGACGGAAAAGCCGATCGTGCTCTGGATGGTACAAGCGCGATCGCCCTGCTGCTGATTTTCCCAATGCCGGACTAATCACATACATTGTCGTTCTGATCAAATTATTTTCACGGGTAGCAACGGCCATTTTGTCAAGGGAAACCAGGACAATTTTTTCATCGGGCCAGCCCAACCGATAACAAATCGCTACAGGCAAATCCGATGGGTAATGTTCCATCAATTTAGCTTGAGCTTTTTCCACATGGCGGGCACTCAAGTACAGGCACAAACTCGCTTGATGAGCCGCTAAACTCGCCAATTCTTCGCGATCTGGTACTTCGGTTCTACCGCTAATTCTGGTCAAAATAATTGTCTGTACAATTCCCGGAACTGTCAACTCAATTTTAAGTTTAGCCGCCGCAAGTTGGAAAGCGCTAATTCCCGGAATTACCTCAAAAGCAATTCCCTCGGAGGCCAAAGCTTGCATTTGTTCACCCACAGCCCCGTATAAACAGGGATCGCCAGAATGCAGGCGGACGACGCTTTTTCCCTCGCGCACTCGTTGCACCATCAAAGGTACAATCTCTTCGAGGGTTTTATCGGCAGTTTGGATCACTTCAGCATCCGCGCGTACCCCCTGCAAAATTTGCTCTGGAACTAGCGAGTCAGCAAATAATATGACATCGGCTGCAGCCAGTAATTTTTGAGCCTTAACAGTCAACAAATCCGGGTCTCCTGGGCCTCCACCTACAATGTATACCCCTGGAATTAGGGATTCAATCTCTGTCAAACTCATTGCTGCTAAAAAATTTGCTAAATTTACGGACTCTTCCGGATGTACCTATTTTGGTTGGAAGTAATAGATGGTAGATGCACCCTGGTTTTGAACCCTAGAGACTAACCTCTCTGGGGTTTTTTATTGATCCTCTGGCAATTTCGGAGTGATATTTGCCCGATCGCTATTGGGGGAGACAACATCGGGTAAAGGTCGATCAAGCAAATAAAGCCAAGCTAACCCGCCCAACCCTAACACAATCCCAGTCAAGCTTACCATCTGTGCCGTCCGCAGCGGCCCGAACATCAAACTATCAGTTCGCAACCCTTCAATCCAGACTCTACCGGAACTGTAAGCTGCGATATAAACCAAAAATAAAGCACCAGTTTTTAAGCGAATTTTGCCCTGCAAATCGCGGAAAAATAAAGTTAGAAGCAACCCAAATACTGTCAAATTCCACAGGGATTCGTAGAGAAATGTGGGGTGGAAGTATTCAAAATTAGCATAGGCGGGCGGGCGGCTGTTTGGCGGAATATAGAGTTTCCAAGGCAAATCCGTAGGACTGCCAAAAGCTTCGGAGTTAAAAAAATTTCCCCAGCGTCCGATCGCCTGACCGAGAATTGCCGAAGGCGCGATTAAATCTGCCAATTGCCAAAAAGAAACTCGCTGGATTTTCGCAAAAATTAAAGCTGCGATCGTTCCACCCAAAATCGCCCCGTGAATTGCAATTCCGCCTTTCCAAATTGCAATAATATCTTCAGGCCTCTGGGCGTATTGCTGCCACTCAAAAGCCACGTAATAAATTCGAGCGCAGGGAATAGCGCCCAGAACCAGCCAAATTGCCAAATCACCCAATAATTCGGGATTTACGCGGCGTTTTTGGGCCAAGTATTGGGACAGACTGACCCCAATCAAGACGGCAGAAGCTATCAACAGCCCGTACCAGCGAATGGCTACGGGGCCAAGTTGAAAGATAATTGGGCCGGGCGATGTAAATTGAAACGCTAAGGGCAGAGCAAGAATATTTAGCACCATAAAAGTTGCATTAATTGTGATGGAAAACTGTTAAATTTGCACACCCTTTAACAAACTCCAGAGTTTATTTTAGGTGGCTGCGGTCATTTACACGCAATATTTGGGGAATTTTGCCAAAAAAGAAGGAAGAAGGAAGAAGGAATACCGTATGGGGAAAAGGCCATTAAGAACGTCCGAACCGTCGGGCGCGGTTGCTTGCTATACCTTGTGGCTTCTGCATAAGTGGCTTGAGGAGGATTAACGGCAGTTTTGGTCGAGAAGTTTTAATATGGAGGATGGCTTTAAATTTTCTGATGACCTATGTCTCCTACTTCCGTTTCTCAGGTGTACTCTTCTGGTAATTCCAGGGGTGCGAATCAGTCTCGCAAGACTGCTGCTTTGGCTGTTGAGTCGGGTAAAATTCCGCCCTTGCTGGGGGCGAGTTTAGCTGAGTTAACGGAGTGGGTGCAGCAGCAGGGACAACCGGCTTATCGGGGAAAGCAGTTGTACCAGTGGATTTATGAGAAAGGTGCGCGATCGATCTCTGACATTTCTGTATTCTCGAAACAGTGGCGCGAGACTGTTGCTAAAATTCCGATCGGGCGATCGACAATTCACTATCGATCGGTCGCACCAGACGCCACCGTAAAGTATCTCTTAAAATTGGCAGACGGTCAAATCATTGAAACAGTCGGCATTCCCACCGATAAACGGCTGACTGTGTGCGTCTCAGCCCAAGTTGGCTGCGCGATGGGCTGCGACTTTTGCGCTACCGGAAAAGGCGGTTTCAAGCGCAATTTAGAAGTAAACGAAATCGTCGATCAAGTCTTGACAGTACAGCAAGATTTCGGCCGCAGAGTCAGCCACATCGTATTTATGGGAATGGGCGAACCCCTGCTGAATTTCGATAACGTTGTAGCTGCTGTCAAGTGTTTGAATCAAGACGTAGGAATTGGACAGCGAAACATCACTATTTCCACAGTCGGGATTCGCAATCGCATCAGCCAACTAGCTGAACATCAACTGCAAGTTACCCTCGCCGTCAGCCTCCACGCTTCCAATCAAAGATTGCGCGAAGAGTTAATTCCTAGCGCCCGCCCTTATCCTTTGGGTGAGTTAATCGCAGAATGTCGGGAATATGTGCGATCGACTGGGCGCAGATTAAGTTTTGAATACGTACTTTTAGCAGGTGTGAATGACTTGCCAGAACACGCAGCCGAGTTGGCTAGTCAGTTGCGCGGCTTTCAGTGTCACGTCAATTTGATTCCTTATAATCCGATTCAGGAAGCTGAATATAAGCGACCGACTCCCAATCGAATTAACAGTTTCGTTGCGACTTTGAAGGAAAAGAAAATTGCAGTTAGCGTGCGCTATTCTCGCGGATTAGAAGCAGATGCAGCCTGCGGACAATTGCGGGCATCCGAGATTTAGGATTGGATTTTTAACCGCTAAAAATTGTCCTACGGTGCGTCAGAGTGCGTTATTTTATCGATGATTATAGCAATCCTAAATGAGTTGTAAATGTTTTACCCCACCCCAACCCTCCCCTTACTAAGGGGAGGGAGTAAGAAATTCACCAATGATTTAGGATTGGCTATATCTTCTGACACACTCTACTAATTTAGCTACAAGCGTTTAACAAGTATCCACCGCAACTCTAACGGCGGTGTTTGTTGCACAGAAAATAAATCGCGCCCGCTAGCCCAACTGACAAACCAAGGTGTCGGCGGCCACGCAGAGTCAGGCAAATGTTTCTGTTCGTATTCAATTACCGATTCATCAGAAATAATTTCTAACGGCAAACCCTCGATTGCTGCTTGCAATTCTTGCCTGGTAATCAGATAAGACCAACACAATTCAGACATTTGTTTTGCCATCTCATCGGGTTCGTACCCCTCTACAGCTAAGAAAGCACTGAATAATATAAACCCGCTGCTTAAAACAGCATCGGACATTTTGCCGAGGAAAAGACGAATTTGTTCGGGATAGCGGAAGTGAGAGAGAACTTCGGTAGCAATGGCTAATTTGTACCGATAAGTTTTCATCCTCAATAATGGGTCTAAAACGTCGCCTTGGGTGACATTTATCGGCAAGTTTTCGGCGGTTGCTGCTGCTGATAGCTTCTCGGCAAATATCGGTGTTAGTTCGATCGCATCCACGGAATGACCTAACCTTGCTAAAGGCAAACTATTGCGCCCCGGGCCCGCACCAACATCTAAAATAGGTGTTTTTCCCGGTTCGCCTAATTCGGCAGCAATGGCGATGACTTTGGCATCGGGATTGCTGCCGAATAAAGGTTCGGGGCGAATATCCGGCCAGCTATGATATTTTTGGGCCATTGATTCGATTTGAATCTGGGTATTCAGAGTAATGCCGCCAGCTAAACCGCTTTGGGAATTGGCGGGAAAGTATGAGACTATTAGATTAGCGTGGGGGGAATTTTTGAATCCTTCTGCTAAGGCGTTGGCGATTAATGTTCGCAAGTTTTCGGCTTGGGCAGCGTCTATGTTTTGTCCGAGAATGTTTAAGAAGTCAGAGAGTAATTTAAGATAGTCGTCTAGCATCGATGGCAAGCAAGGCAGATAGAATTCTCCCTTGATGCCGATGTTCTTTTTGAGCCTTTCTTTGAGAATTAATTTCAGGGGATTGGAGTCAGTCAGCGGCGGGCCTGTTTCGGGTGATTCGCTGACGGGCAATTGGGCAATAGATGCGGCACTGGTGAGGTTTTTAGTCACAATCTTTTTGATTAGATTCGGCAATAAGTGCGATCGCACCGAGCATAATCTTGTGCTCTTGCACCTGAATTCGAGCGTGCAGTGTTTCTGCTGTATCATCAGGCAATACCGGCACCGCAGCCTGCATTAAAATCGGCCCGCTGTCTACTTCTAAACGGGCGATATGCACCGTACATCCAGTGATTTTAACCTTGGCGGCTAGTGCTTGCTCGACGGCGCGAATTCCTGGAAAACTCGGCAGTAAGCTGGGGTGAATGTTTATAACGCGATCGGGAAAAGCATCAAACAAAACTTTGGTAACAATTCGCATCCAACCCGCCATCACGACCCATTCTACATCATAATCTTGGAAAGTTTTGACAATTTTTGTATCTAATTCTTCGCGACTTTTGCAGTCGCGGTGATTGAGAAGAATCGAGGGAATGCCGTATTTTTCGGCTCTGGCTGCTGCTTTGGCTTCGGGATTGTTGTAAATTAATACTGGGATTTGAGCGTTGAGTTGTTGGTTTTGGATGGCTTGGGCAATTACCTCGAAATTGCTGCCGCTTCCTGATGCCAAAACTCCTACTTTTAATGGAGTGTGAGCGGGAGCGATTCTCTTCGTTGGCGTAGCCCCCGTAGGGGCGGGCTTCGCTAACGCACTTTTGCCAATCTCAGGAGAAATGAGGCAGGCATTGGAATTAACAGATACTGGATTAGCGGTCATTCGATTTTAGATTTTAGATTTTAGATTTTGGAGGCGACCCCACGGATTAATTCGGGGCTTGAGGATTTTAGATTTTAGATTTTGGATTGATTCCACGGATAAATCACGTGGCGGGTACTATCAAGAAATTCGCTTGTCATCAAGATAAAAACTATTCACTCGTATTCTACTATAGAGGTAAATGGTGCTTGGTCGCACTCTACATGGAAATATTGGCTAAGTCCTAAGTATATTTGGTTATGTGACTTACTGATTCAACCCTATTCTACAATATTACCAAAAAACTCTTCCCTGAGAATCGAATAAAGTTTTAGATCCCAATATCTGCCTTTTACAAATAGCTGCTGTCGCAATATCCCTTCCAATTGCATCCCCACTTTTTCCATCACCCTAGCTGAAGCAATATTGTTAACTTCACATCGAGCCACAATTCGATTCAGCAACATCTCCCGAAAACCGAAGTCAATCACTGCATTGACAGCCTCGCTCATGTATCCTTCGCCCCAATATCTTCTAGAAAGTGCGTAGCCAATTTCCGCCCGGCTGTGCGTCATGCTCCATTCCACAAATCCGCAAGTGCCGATAAATTTTTTCTCGGCTTTGTGGACGATTCCCCAATCTACAAGCTCTCGTCTTTTGTACATTTTAGTAATGGATTTTAGAAAGTATTTAGTATCTTCGATAGATGTGTGAGTTGACCACATTGTGTATTCTGATACTTCCGGGTTGCAAGCATACTCAAACATATCGCTAGCATCGTTTAAAGTAATTTTTCTGAGCAGCAGCCTTTCAGTTTCTATAGTGGGTAAATGAGCTAATATATCGAGAAGATTCATTTTGACATTGACCTATATTGTGATACCATTTAAAACTAAAAGCTAAAATTTACAAGCCAATGGTTCGGATTAAATTTGGGCGTTTTAACTGGTTGGATAATGATACGATCGCAGCTTGGACTTTCTTGGCCCCAGCTTTGCTGTTTTTGGGTACTTTTTTGATTTGGCCGATCGCCTATTTATTTTACCTCAGCTTTACCAGCGGCAGCTTTACCCAGTCGGGAGTGCGTTGGATTGGCTTCAACAACTACTGGCGTCTAGTCACAAACCCGGATTTCTGGCAAATTCTCCAAAACACGCTCTATTTTACTACTGCAACAGTCATTCCCAGTTTAGTGATTCCATTGGGTTTGGCAGTTTTGCTAAATCGCTCGTTTGCTTGGCGAGGAGCTCTCCGCACCGCTTATTTTATTCCTTCGATTACCTCTCTAGTTGCAGTTGGCTTGGGTTGGCGGTGGTTGTTTCAAACCGAAGGCCCGGTGAATAATGCCCTAAGTGCGATCGGCTTAAATCCAATTCCTTGGCTGAGTAGCACAGTTTGGGCAATGCCAGTGATCATTCTGCTCAGTGTTTGGAAACAATTAGGCTTTAATATGGTAGTATTTTTAGCAGGATTACAAGCAATTCCGGTAAATCGTTACGAAGCCGCAGAATTGGATGGAGCTAATGCTTGGCAGCAATTTTTGTACATCACTTTACCCGGTTTGCGGCCGACTTTAGTATTTGCTACCGTCACTACTGCTATTTTTACCCTGCGGAGTTTCGAGCAAGTTTACGTCATCACCGGCGGCGGCCCTTTGAACTCTACTAATTTGCTAGTTTATTATATTTACGAGCAAGCTTTTTCGCAATTTGATTTTGGCTATGCAGCCGCTGCAGCAACTTTCCTGATGGCTATAGCTTTGATATTAGTCTATTTACAACTAAAAGTTTGGGGCGAAGATGCTTGATATCACGTCCGGTAGCATCCTTCGTGTATGGGCGGGGCGCGTTTACGAGATTGTTTGTTTTAGGCAATTATTATTGGTAAAACTCGCCCATACACGCAAATTATACAATTAACCATGTCCAATGCCCAATTACTAATTCCCAATTTTATACTCCATGTGCTCTGCTGTTTGTTCAGCTTGTCCTGTACCCAAAAGTTTCCCGACAACGTGCAAAGACATATCAATTCCCGCAGCAATTCCCCCAGAAGTGATGATTTTGCCGTTATCTACAAATCGCTGATTTTCGATAATAGTTGTGTTAGGAGCTAATTCTCTCAATAACTCCAATGCCTGATGGTGGGTAGTTGCTGCCAAACCTTCCAACAAGCCAGCTTTTGCTAAAAGCAGCGAACCCGTACAGACAGAAAGCACTAATTCTGCTGTTGGCGCACAATCTTTTATCCAATTAACAACTGCTGAATTATTGATTAACTTTCTCGTACCTTGCCCTCCCGGTACAATTAAAATATCCGGTGGCGGACAATCGAAAATGGTGCAGTCGGGATTTATGCTCAAACCGTTGCGGGCGTTGACAGCACCGGGATGTTGGGCTACGGTAGAGACGGCAAAAGGTTGATCGCCTTTACTTAATTCTGATGTCACCGAAAACACTTCAAAAGGGCCTGCAAAGTCCAGTACCTCGACATCATCGAACATTAAAATAGCTACATTCCTACTTGCCATAAGACATACTTCTGATAGAGACCAAAAATATCGGCGATTTGTTATCGTAGAACTGGTATTATTTAAATTATTAAAGCTATGCCGAAAAAAAATCGCCATCGCGCCCTAAAAATCAGTTTTTTGTGTCTTGCTTGTGCCTTAGCAATTGCTGTAGCACCAATTTTTACACCAGCTCAATCCACAAGTCAATTAGAATTTCGCATTACTCAATTAGAACGTCAAATTTCTGAACTCCGAGGACAAATCTACAGTTTGCAGAATCAAAGTTCTAGAGTTAACCGGCCTCAGTCTTCTTCCCCTTCAGGTTCTGGTCGCACAAATCCTAGAACGCTGTCGGGAGACCCGATGTTTGACAATTTAGCAACCTTGGCAATTGAAACTAAGCAAGATGTTATTAAAATTCAAGAACGCTTGTCAAAGCTAGAAGCGTCGAGAAATCGCTAGAGAAGGAAGAAGGAAGGCACGACACGGATTTGGACACGGATACACGGATTAATTATTGAGCAAAAGTCGGGATTCAGAAGTCACGAGTCAGAAGGAAGAGGGAATAGGGAAGAGGAAAGGTACGACACGGATACACGGATTAATTATTGAGCAAAAGTCGGGATTCAGGAGTCACGAGTCAGAAGGAAGAGGGAATAGGGAATAGGGAAAAAGTTAGTAGTCAGAAGCAAGAGGGATGAAGTCATATTCTCCCCAACTCAAAACTCAAAACTTTCTCCCTCTCCCCCTCTCCCATTCTCTGACGTTGAGGTCGAGAACAGCAGGGTCTGCTAAAAATTAAGTTGCAGAACTATTCAATGATATGGAAATAATAGGCTGCAACCAAAAAATTGATTGCTAACAGCAAGAGAAACCAGCCTGCGCGAAATGTGTAAGGGAATTTGCCCGTTTTCATCACGGAGTCGGATTTTAATTGGTTCTTCGCTATCTCTGCCATAGGTAAAGCTCCTAATTCATAATGTCACTGTATTTACAAATAGCAGAGAGCGTCGCACTTATGCACAATCCTCTAGAGTTATTTTTTGTAACAAGGAGTTTATACCGAGTGGAATTCAAATTAATTTCAATCGCTCTCTCCGGCGTGGTAGGAACTGCGGACGAGAGGCCCCGATCGCACGTGCTCAAACCCCATCTCCCGCGCGATCGACCCGAAACGGTCAAATTCGGCTGGCGTCCAGTATTTACGCACTGGGAGGTGCTCTAGAGATGGTCTCATGTATTGACCGAGGGTGAGCCGATCGCACTTGGCGTCCCGCAAATCAATCATCGCTTCGACTATCTCGGCTTCGGTTTCCCCGTGCCCCAACATCAAACCGGATTTGGTGGGAATAGTTGGGTCATATTGCTTAACAATACGCAGAACGTCGATCGAGCGATCGTACTTCGCCCCCCTCCGCACCGGCCCTTGCAACCGACGCACCGTCTCAATATTGTGGTTGTAACAAGCCGGCTTAGCCTCCACCACCGTGCGAATTCGCTGTCGCTGCAACTCATCGAGGCCGGAATTCTCCCCATCGGGGGCGGGCACGGGGGCACCGCCCCTACCCGTTCCCCCCCAAAAATCCGGCGTCAGTACCTCAATTTCAGTATCCGGGTTAAGAAGACGGATTTGGGCGATCGTCCTGGCAAACCAACCCGCACCCCCATCCGGCAAATCATCCCTCGCCACCGAAGTCAGCACCGCATAGCGCAAACCCAACAACTGCACAGCTTCGGCCACCTTTTGCGGTTCCTCCGGGTCGAGGGGCATCGGAGAATGACCTTTATCTACTTGACAAAAAGCACAAGCGCGGGTGCAAGTCGGCCCCATCAACAAAAAAGTCGCCGTTTTTTGCGCGTAGCACTCGCCCCGGTTGGGACATCTCCCCTCCTCACAAATCGTGTGAATTTGCCGCTGTTTGATAATTTTTTGCACTTGGGAAAGTTCGCTAGCTTTGCCAACGGGCCTACGCAACCACTCCGGCATCGCCTCGATTTCACCCCGCATTTGGGTGGCAATTGCTTTGACTGTAGGAGTTTGAGGAATTTGGGGCGACATATAATTAAGTGGCGAGCAAGTTAATTCCTTCGATCGTATCCGAAATCAAAGCCCCTGAACTTGTAGGAGTATCACCCGAAATCAGAATCGCACCAAGGTGCAACAAAACTAAACTCGCCCAGAATTATGGGTAGAATTCTGTTAGGGATATACTGAAGGTTGCAAATCATCACTCATTCATTACTGAAGGAGTCAGTCGTGGCTGGTCAAAAAATCTTGGTAATCGATGACAGTAAAGTCATCCGCCTCCGAGTCCGAGAGATGTTGCCTCAGGGTAACTTTGAAATTCTAGAAGCAAAAGACGGCGAAGAGGGACTCAAACTGATCCGTCAAGCCCGGCCAAATCTAATTATGTTAGATTTCCTACTGCCCAAAGTCAGCGGTTGGGAAGTGTATCAAAAAGTGCAAGCCCATCCTGAGCTTTCTAAGATACCTTTGGTGATCATGTCGGGCCGCGAAGAAGAGGTGATGGAAAAAATTCCGAAACCCTTTGAGAAGCATTTTTTTGCATTCATCGCCAAACCGTTTGAGAAAAAGCAGCTAACCGAGGCGATCAAATCGGCGATGGTACTGGCCAAAAAGAAACCAGTGCCGGAAGCCCCAGTCGCCGCCGCTGCACCCACTTCTGGAGGGGGCGCCGCCGAAATTCAGGCGATGACTGCCAAAATGGCGAAAATGCAAGCGGAAATTGATGCACTCAAAAAACAAATGACTCAGGTGATTACGATCATCAAGCAGAAATTGAAATAATTCTGCTGTTTTTTGAAGGCACTTATGTAGAAGGAAACTTCCACACCGTGAAACTTTCAGTTGAGTCTCAAAGGCTGCGATTTTATCCGCATTTTTTTGCCAAATTGTTTGAGCGAGTGCGATCGCCAATAGCCTGCAACTGGTTTATCAAAATCCCAGTGAGAAAATCAATTAAAAGTTAAAAATAAAACAAGGGAGGAAATTAATTATTAATTAATATTAGGATTTTTAATTCCCGCTCGTTCCACACTCAATTATCAACTCCTCAGTCTCATTTTTTTGGTTAATGACTAACGACTATTCCGATTTTTTGCCTCAACTGCGTGCCTCAACAGAGCAATTATTGAAAAGATTAGACTGCTTCGATCAAGCGCAGGTATTAGCGATCGGAGATTTGACCTTGGACGAGTTTCTTACCGGACAAGTAGAGCGAATTTCCCGCGAAGCACCTGTGTTGATTTTGCGCTACGAAAATACTCAGCAAGTACCCGGAGGTGGCGCAAATGCTGTCTATAATTTAGCCAAACTGGGAGGCAAAGTAAAAGTTGCTGGTTTGGTGGGAAAAGACGACCAGGGAAAGGCTTTGTGCGGTATTTTTGAGGCAGCGGGAATTGATACGGGTGGGATTTTAATCGATTCGCAGCGTCCAACTGTCACCAAAACTCGAATCTCCGGGCACGCGCGGCAGTCGGTGACTCAGCAAATTGTTCGAGTCGATCGCAAATCGGACGAGTTGCCGGATTTAGATTTGCAGTTGCAACTGGCAGACTACATCCGGCAGCAAATACCGACAGTAGATGCAGTGGTTTGTTCCGACTACGGCGACGGAGTTTGGACGAATTTGGCGATCGAATCTGCAGTGGTTCCCGGCAAAACAATTGTAGACGCTCAAATAAATTTGCAGCGATATTCTGGAGCAATGCTGTTTACTCCGAACTTGCCAGAAGCCGAGCAAGCCGTCGGATATGCTATCAAAAACCCTCAAACTTTAATGCAAGCAGGACGCGATTTATTGAACTTAACTCAAGCTCAAAAAATCCTGATTACTCGCGGCGAAGAAGGGATGACTTTGTTTGAAAGGGCGAACGGCGAAGAAATCAAAAATTCACCCCCTCCAACATCCATTTGTGAAAAGGGGGAATTTGCCATTCAAAGTTGGGACATTCCCCCTTTTAACAAGACTGATGTATTCGACGTAACTGGTGCTGGAGATACAGTTGTAGCAGCAATGACTTTAGCTTTGTGCGTCGGTGCATCGGGTTGGGAAGCGGCAGTTTTGGGCAATTTGGCGGCTAGTATTGTCGTGCGTCAATTCGGTACGGCAACGACGACTGCAGACGAAATGAAAGAAGCTTTGAAAGAAATGAGCAGTCAGTAGGCAGTAAGTAGGGGCGATGCCTGTGAGTGCCCGCTACCAACTGACTACTGACTAATGACTAATGACTAATGACTAATGACTACTGACTAACGACTAACGACTACTTACTTTTTTTCAAAATTTGCCCCTTGTCATCAATTGTCAAACCGCTATTGGGAAAATCGCTCTTTGTCAAACGGTTAATCAACCCCACAGTTCTAAATTTGTTATCAACAGCCGGAACACCTCGCCCGTCAAGTTGGACGGGGATAATCTTACCAGAAACAAAATCCCCTTGCGGAGTCATTTTCACATCTAAAATTAGAGATTGACCGAGTGCTCCTGCTGTAGACAAAGTGCGATAACCCAAAAAATTTCCCAGAGAGTAAGCAATCAATTTACCTTTATAAAGTTCCATTGCTCGCGGAACGTGCGGGCCATGGCCCAAAATCAAATCGGCTCCCGCATCAATCATCGTCCGCGAAAACAAAACCATATTTCCCCGGTTTTCTCCGTAAAAGAACTCAGTTTTATTTCTCACATTGATAGCTCCCGTTCCTTCAGCTCCAGCATGAACTGATATCACTACAATATCAGCCTTTTCCTTGGCTTTTTTGACAACTTCTGCTCCCGCTTTCAGTTCCAGCAAAGAATTGTGAACTTCGCCGTAGTTACTGAAACCGATAAATGCAAAATTCACGCCCTTGACATTTTGATACACAATTTGATCTCTTTTACCAACAGCCTTCATGCCGTTGCTGTCGATGTTTTTAATCGTGTCCTTAAATCCTTGCTCGTTAAAATCGTAAGAGTGATTGTTGGCAACATTTAAAATATCAAAACCAACATCTTTGAAAATTTTGGCATAACTCGGAGGCGTCCGAAAGGCAAACAGCATTCGTCCGCCGCCTGCTTTGGAACTGTAAGGATGATCGGTCATCGTGCTTTCAAAATTGCCAAACAGAATATCAGCTCCTTTGAGGTACGGTTTTACCGACTCTAATAACATCTCTTTTTTTGCCGGCAGTTTGTTGTAGGGATAATTTGTGCCGGGGATCATGTCGCCAACTGCTTTGATGCTGACAGTGGCGGGCACAATGGCAGGTTTTTTGGCAGCCGGAGATGGCGATTTTGGAGCGGGCAGGGGTTTGGCTGCGGGTGTCGAGCTCACTTCTTGTACCGCAGGCTTTGACGTTAGAGGGTTATTAGTAGCGGTGGTTGAGGATTTGTAAAGTTGAGAAGCCAGAACCAAGCCGGATATCGGCACGAGAATGAGACTCAGAGCAGCGAGTGACAGCCCAGATTTTTTAGTTTTAGTGCGGGCTAATGCTGGCTGCGGCGATGGCTTTTGCTGCCTTTGGTTTGGGGGTTTTGGAGTTGGGATTTGAGGGGGTTGGGGCGGAGATTTTTCTGGTGTTTGAGGGGGCGCCGTTGTGACGTTTTGAGTTTTTTCTAGCTTGGGCAAAGTCACAGGAATGGGAGAAGCGGCTACACTAGCTGCTACTGCTGCACTCGCAGCTACTGCTGCATTCACCGCAACTAATGGACTCACGGGTACGGAAGTCAAGCGTTTTTTTAATTCTACTGTCTGAGTCCAAGCGGGCAATTGCTCGCCGTCGCGCCGCCCGTAAACTGTCACTGAGTAAAGGTTATTTGGTTGCAGCCGCTGCAACCCTTTGACTGCGACTCGGAGACAGGCTTCTTCTGCGGGTAAATGTTCTGCTTCCAGCAGCAGATGCAGGGTGTCATTTTCCCGGCTGGCTTTAGCCGTGACGCCGAAGCTTTGGAGTGCTTGGCTGATCAGAAATGCGATCGCCCTGGCATCGCCTTCTTTTGCTAAATTTAAAATATCTTGTTGGCTCACAAACGCCTCTACTCTCACACTAAAAATTTAGCTCGATCTTATATCAAATTTGGCGGCACAGGATGAAATACCGATTGATTTAACTTAAGTAAGTGGGTACAAATAAACAAAACGTTGGCAGAGGACGCCTGCGTGAAAGGGTCTACTCGCTCTCACTATAGCTCCTAACTAAATCCGACCCTACTTTTACAAGATAGTATGATTTTTGGCGCTGGCTAGCTGAATACAATATTTCCTAACGGTTATCTTAGTCGATCGCCCAAACACTTCTATCCGGGATAATTGCCCCCTGCAAATTAACATCGGTCAAATCAGCGCTCTCTTTCTTACAGCATTTTTGGTAAATAAAACTGGTTTGTGAGCGTCGAGAGTGTGTCCTGGAATGTACGGAAAATATGCAGTTTAGCAGCGAAGAATTAACGAAAAAACTGGCTTTCTCGTTACCAGTGCCAATCCCCCTGTCCCACTTGAGCCCAAATTCACACAAAAACGATCGACCCGCAGGCTCGGAAGCTTGTTAAACTCTTGGTCATGTCACGCTATTGGTGAGAAATCGACGGCTAGCCACAATCGTCTGCTAACGCCCCCGCAGTGCTGGGCTGCGGGGCCTGCATTGCACACTGGACGTAGGTGAGATTAGCTGCAATCAACTTTCGGGATGCCGCTGCTAAAGTCGCGGCCGCCAATGTAGTTGTTCGTTTTAAACTAATTAAACTAATTATTTAAAGGAGTTGCACCTCAATGACACAATTGTGCTTATAATATCTGGCTCGGTGCCCTCTCAAACCAGGGTTTTTCGCTAGTCTGGTGGTATTTGTGAGTTAGTTAAGCCCATAGCAGCTAGGATCGAGCTAACTCAAGGTTAAACTAAAGCTCGTCATGCGGCGTTGCCTCTCAAAACCCGGATTGAGTCTTATGGCGCATTACCGCTCCTCTGTATGTTTGTTCACCTGCATTGCCTGTCTGGGCGCTGCGTTCAGTCCAAGTGCCGACGGAGGGCAACAGGTACTCAATGCCTCTGCGCGTGCTGTTTCCCAAGAAATTGCTCAGGCGAACTCTCCCCCAGACGATCGCCAGGATTCCAAGCCTCCAAAACCGTCTCCAGCGCCCGATAAAAACAAATCTCAGCCTTCCAAAACGTCCAAATCTAATTCTAAGATCCCGAAATCGGTATCCAATTTGATCGTCATTTTGTCTCGTCAGCGGGGGTTCTTAATGTTGGGTTTGGCAGCAGTTGTCGTCACGGCAGCGGCAGTATTTATCATGCTCAAATTAGTTAGTAGTGACGAGTCAAATTATTCTAAACGAAGACGGGGAAGATTTGAGCGCCACAACCCAAGAAACTCTCAATTTAGTAATAATCCCGATTCTCCTACAAACTCGCACGCAATTACACAGCACAAGGCTTCTTTTGGGCTATCCAAACCGCTGTCAGCCTTGCCCTACCCTTTGGATGTACCAAAAGACAACAGTATCGAGAACAGCGATCGACCTTTTCCGTTAAATATGGAATCCGGGGCACCAGAATCCCAGGATGCAGCAGTCGAGGGCGATCGAATTAATTCCGACACCTCGCCCTTGGAAACTCACAGCAACGGATACAGTAACACAGGTTTCAACATTCCCGAAACAACTAATCAAACCGATTCCCTAGCTAATAAGAAAGGTATTGCCCTTCCCGAAACGGATGGTAGACCTAAAGTCGATATTATTGAAGCACTGATTGAAGATTTGCAGCAGCTAAATCCGGCAAAGAGAGGCAAAGCAATTTGGGAACTAGGACAGCGGGGAGATTCCAGAGCAGTTGAGCCGTTGCTCGATTTGCTAGCAAATTCCGACTCCAAGCAGTACAGTTTAATTTTGGCAAGTCTCTCGGAAATTGGCATTCGCACCCTCAAACCCATGAATAATGCGTGGTCAATTTCGCTGCAAAATGAAAATCCCGAAGTGCGTAAAAATGCAATTCGCGACTTGACGCGGATTTACGAATTGGTGAATCAAATCAGTTACTTGTTGCACCGTGCGACGGACGATCCAGATCCAGAAGTTCAGGAAACTGCTCGCTGGGCAATCAATCAGTTGAATCGCATCCGTCCGCGTTCTGGGATGGATTAATAAACGTAGCAATTTTCAAATAATTTGAACTTGAGATGTGAAATGGGAAATTGATAATTTAGATTATGTTAAAATTAGTGAATGCTGATTAATGACTAATGACTAATGACTAATGACACTTTAAAACTATTGTTCCTGTCAACTTCGGTCGGTAAACTCGGTTCGGGGTTGGGTGGCGGAGTCGAACTTACAGTCCTTAACATCGCTAAAGAATTACAGAGGCGCGGTCATAAAATAGCAGTTGTAGCACCGATAGGTTCAATTTTAGAATCAATTCCAGTAATCGAAATAACGGGTGATTTGCAAGTAACCGCCCAAACACAAGATTACAATGATCCTATTGTGATGCCCGCCGATTCTGTGCTGGCGAATATGTGGGAATATGCTCGGCAAGTTCAGGCTGAATGGGATGTGATTGTTAATTTTGCCTACGATTGGCTGCCATTTTATTTGACACCATTTTTTAGGACTCCGATCGCACATTTGATCAGCATGGGCTCCCTTTCCGCCGCCCTCGATCGCATAGCCGGACAAACCGCCGTCCAGTTTCCTGGTACGATCGGAGTTCACACCGCTTCTCAAGCCAAAACATTCGCCTTTGCCGATGAATGTCAGTTGTTGGGAAATGGCATAGATTTATCCCTGTACAAATTTTGCGACCAACCGCAGTCTAAATTAGCTTGGCTAGGCCGCATCGCCCCGGAAAAAGGCTTAGAAGATGCAGTAGCAGCAGCGAAAATTACAGGCATTCCCCTGAAAATTATGGGCAAAATGCAAGATGAGGATTATTGGCAAAAAATTTGTGCAGATTACCCGGATGCTCCGGTAGAATATTTAGGGTTTCTGACAACAACTCAAATGCAAGAGCAAGTCCGTCAGTGCGGAGCATTGTTGATGACACCGCGCTGGGTGGAAGCTTTCGGAAATGTCGCGATCGAGGCTTTAGCGTGCGGTGTGCCTGTGATTGCTTACGAGCGCGGGGGGCCGGCGGAAATTGTTCGAGACGGGCTGACGGGCTTTTTAGTGGCTCCTGATAGCGTAAATGGCTTGGTAGGTGCGATCGCCCGCTTAGAACAAATTGACCGCAGCGCTTGCCGGCGACAAGTAGAGGTAGAATATTCTTTGGAAGCTTTGGGCGATCGTTGTGAACACTGGTTCAAATCTATCACTGCTAGTAGGGTTCGTCAGTAATAATACTGGCTCATTTTTAGAAAGATTTGCTGACTGATGCACCTTACAAGTTTATTAAACAGCAATTCAACTCTATTCTCAAATTGAGTTAAATAAACTCTTAATTGACTACACAAAAAAGGAAACAAAAAAAACTATGGCAACCGAACGTTTAGTGCTTTTATCCAGTAGAGAAATCGAAAAAATGCGCCAAGCCGGCCGTTTAGCGGCCGAACTTCTGCTACATCTCGAACCGATGGTTAAACCGGGAGTAAGCACTCTAGAAATTAACGATGAAGCCGAACGTTGGACTTTGGCACACGGAGCAAAAAGCGCTCCGCTAGGCTATAAAGGATTTCCAAAATCTCTGTGTGCTAGCGTCAATGAAGTAGTTTGTCACGGCATCCCCAATGCGAAACAAATTCTTAAAGAAGGTGACATTATTAATATTGATGTAACACCTTTAGTTGAGGGTTATCATGGCGATACTTCCAAAACTTTTTTTGTGGGCAAACCTTCCCCTGTAGCGAAAAAGTTAGTTGAAGTAACCGAGGAATGTTTAAGAAGAGGAATTGCGGAAGTCAAACCGGGTGCGCGTACCGGCGACATCGGTGCAGCAATTCAAGAATATGCTGAAGCACAGGGTTTTTCGGTAGTGCGAAATTTTGCGGGGCACGGGATTCACCGAGTCTTTCACACTGAACCGGAAATTTTGCATTACGGCAAGCGGGGCACAGGAAAAAAGCTCAGACAAGGCATGGTTTTTACGATCGAGCCGATGATTAATGAGGGTACTTGGGAAGTGGAAATTCTCGCCGATGGTTGGACTTCTATCACCAAAGATGGAAAGCTTTCGGCTCAATTTGAACACACTCTGGCTGTGACTGATTCTGGGGTGGAAATTCTGACTTTGCCGTAGTAATGATTAACAAACAATCTGAAAAACTCACTCCTAAATCAATAATCAACCATATCCCGTAGAGGCGGTTTCACCGATAATATCTAACGATTATCAACAATCTAGATAAACCCGCCCCGCCACAACCGATAACCCAAATCAACCTGAAATTTGCATCGAATCCGAAAATGTAGGTTTGTATTTATGGGTGGGTGGGGGCGGGTTTTCGAGATAGTCTGTTTTAGTCATAAATTGTCTGTAAAACCCGCCACTACAGAATTACGATCGATTCACCAAACACGATATAACTAATAACTAATAACTAATAACAAATGACTGACCTAAAATTTCTGCAACCAGGAGATTTGCTCAAAGTAATTGCCCCTAGTGGCACTTTGCGAGAATCAACCAACTTTGAAAAGGGTGTAGAAATTTGGAAATCTCACGGCTATCGAGTTGAATTAACACCGGGTTTTGACGATCGCTGGGGCTATTTGGCCGGTTCGGATGAAAACCGCGTCCGACAGCTCGCAGATGCCCTCAATGACCCGGATTGTCGCGGTATTCTCTGTGTTCGAGGCGGTTTCGGCAGCACTCGACTTTTGGAAAAAGGAAATGTGGGAAAGGCAGAAAATTCCCAATTCCCAACCCCCGATTCCCATTCGCCGAAATGGTTAATCGGCTTTTCCGACATTACTGCTTTGCTGTGGAATCAGGCTAAATTGGGTGTTTGGGGCGTTCACGGGCCGATGCTGACAACTTTGGCTGCGGAACCGGATTGGTCTGTCGATCGACTTTTTGACTGCATAGAAGGTCGTCCCTTACAATCTTTGCAAGGTAAAGGATGGGGCAGCGGACAAGCCACCGGGCCGCTGTTTCCGGCGAATCTGACGGTTGCTTCTCATTTGCTCGGAACCCCGTATCAACCGGATTTGACCGGGGTTATTCTCGCATTTGAGGATGTTTCCGAAGCTCCTTACAGGGTCGATCGAATGTTGACTTTGTGGCGGATGGCGGGGGCTTTCGCTGGGGTGCGGGGCATTGCTTTGGGGCGCTTCAGTCGCTGCGAGATTGATCCAAGTATTCCTAGTTTTAGCATTGAAGAAGTTTTGCGCGATCGGCTGGGGGATTTGAATATTCCGATTGTTTCGGATTTGCCCTTCGGGCACGAGGGAGTTAACGCTGCTTTACCGATGGGAATTATGGCGAGTCTCGACGCTGAATCGGGATTGCTGATTTGTGGCGATCGATCGCAACTTTAGATTAGGGCTCAACGTCTATAACTTTAACATGAGATTTTGCACCCGGTAAATAGCCTGGTTTCGTGAGGTTGACACGGTTGGCAGAAATTACATTTAAAATGGATTGTGTATGCAAATGTCGGCGCCAAGAAAGCAAAAAGATTTTAAATTTTTCCAGAGGTTGATATGAAAACACACAACTTGTTAAACAGTATTGCTGCCGCTGTGCTAGTTACGGGATTGGCACTTACCGGAATTTCCTCAAGTGCGGTTGGCGAACAGATAGGTAATAACGATCGCATAGACGGAGTAATTCGCCGCACTTCCCCGATTTACCGTTTCCGGAATATGTGGGTTCCGGGCTCTCCGACGGAAGAATTGCGTGGTCAAGAATACACATTTAGCGCGAGGGAAGGCGACAACATTGAAGTGTTTTTAGATACAGATAGAAGTCGCGGTTTTACTCCCGTCATGGTGCTATTTTACGGGAACAACAAACAAGTCGCTTTTACGCAAGACCGTTCGTTTAATTATCAAATTCCCCGTAGTGGCGATTACAAACTGTTAGTGTTAGCAAAAGATGCTGCCAGGGGCGGTAACTACACGCTGGAAGTTGCGGGAATTGATGGGGGCGGCAGACAATCTCGCAATTCGCGGGACGATTGGTACACGAGACGAGATAACGATCGATATGACGGTCAATATGACAGAGCACAGCTTCTGCAAGATGATTTTGGCTTGCGGTCTGTTGATTGTCGCGAGAGACGTTCTATGGTGAGAGTCAGATTTGACGATGGAAATCAAGACTCGACTTACTGCGCTGTCCCGAATAGAAGGTATCCGGCGGGAGATTATTACTACAATTCGCGGACTAGAGATTTAGACTCGGCGCGGCGGAATGATAGTAGATTCGATGCGGGCCCAGATCAATGTCGGGTAGTGGTGGGCGGAGTTTGCGTAACGAGATAGTTTCGATTTAATTAACCGTATGGTGCGTCGCCCAATACAACCTACTATTAAGCTCGAAAATGGAGCAGCGACGCACCATACAAGATGAGTCTCTACAGATTTAAATATCGACTAAGTTACATCTTTGAGAGCCGATCGCGAATTGTTCGGAGATTTTTTGACAACGCTCATACTGCCGTCGGTTTCCAGCACTACAGCTTCGATTTCTTCGATCGACGCGCTGCCCGTCCCCCGAATCGCCGCCCGAATTTCCTCTTCACTCACGCGCTGCTGCCGCATCGCCACAGGCAGAAATTGGCCTTGGTTGAGTAGCATAGTAGGTTCGGCTTTGATGAGATTTTTTACCCACTTTACCCGCACCGCAAGCCAAGTGACGATGAATTGCAGCCCGATGAGTAAGCCGAGTCCGAAAACGCCCTCGACCAAGGAAACGTCTTTTGACATGATGACAGTCGCCAACGTCGAACCAAGCGCGATGGTAACGATGAAATCGAAGGCATTCCACTTCGACAGAGTTCGCTTGCCCGATGCCAGCAGCAAAAAAATCAGCACGACGTAAGCGGAAACGCCGATCGTCAAAATCCGAATCAATTCAACCCAATTGTCAAAAAACATATTTTTATTTCGCCGTCCTGATTTTGGGGGCGCTTTGCCGCTGCGCCAGTGCTAGATGCTTTGTCTGCTTGAGGTCGCGGTCGCGGATTCTGTTAGTTTGCAATGTCATTGTAGCAAAAGGGTGGATGTGAAAATTTCCTATTAGCAATAGTTTCAGCTATTAAGAATTTCTTGAGCGTGCCAGAAGGTTGCTATCGAACTCAGCCACTTTCCTCATCTTCCTCCCCGCCGACAGATGAATTTTTTGTCAAAAAGGACGATCGCACAGTGGTAAGCTACCAAAGGCATTGAAATATCTAAGGTAGAGAAAAGTTAAAATGTCGGCATTAAATGAAGTTCCCTTGTTGTTGCGGGCAGCCCGCGGCGAAACCCTAGACCGCCCGCCCGTGTGGATGATGCGCCAAGCCGGTCGCTACATGAAGGCTTATCGAGATTTGCGAGAAAAGTATCCCTCGTTTCGCGAACGTTCCGAAATTCCCGAAGTTGCCATCGAAGTTTCCCTTCAGCCGTGGCGCGCGTTTCAACCCGACGGCGTAATTCTGTTTTCCGATATTGTCACCCCCATGCCGGGTTTGGGTATTGACATGGACATCGCCGAAGGCAAAGGCCCGATTATCCACGCACCCATCCGCACTCAGCAGCAAATCGACAACCTGCAACCGCTGAACCCGGAAGAAAGCTTGCCGTTTATCAAAACAATCCTGAAATCCCTGCGCGAAGAAGTCGGCAATAAATCCACCGTGCTCGGTTTTGTGGGCGCGCCGTGGACGCTGGCGGCCTATGCGGTTGAGGGCAAAGGTTCTAAGGATTATGCGATCATCAAAAACATGGCATTTTCCGATCCAACTTTACTGCATCAGTTGCTGTCGAAATTCGCAGATGCGATCGCAGTTTACGTGCGCTATCAAATCGACTGCGGCGCGCAAGTAGTGCAAATGTTCGACTCCTGGGCCGGCCAACTCTCCCCGCAGGACTACGACACCTTCGCTCTACCTTACCAGAAACAAGTATTCGAGCAAGTCAAAAAAACCCATCCTGACACACCGCTAATTCTGTTAGTCACCGGTAGTGCGGGCCTCCTCGAACGCATGACAACATCCGGCGCCGATATCATCAGCGTCGATTGGACAGTGGATATGGCCGACGCGCGCAAGCGTTTGGGCCCGAATATGAACGTTCAAGGAAATCTCGATCCGGGCGTGTTGTTTGGTTCTCAACCGTTTATTCGCGATCGAATTCTTGATACAATTCGCAAAGCCGGCCCGCGCGGACACATCCTCAATTTGGGACACGGCGTATTACCGGGAACTCCCGAAGATAACGTTCGTTTCTTCTTTGAAACCGCAAAACAAGCCGACAAGTTGCTTGCAGTTGCTGCTTAATTTGATTTCGATTGTAGAATCCGATCAAATCCGGTTAATTGCACCTGATATTTGTAGGGACACTCCAAGAACTCATGGGTGTCAACTTAACGTAAAACCGACCGTCTCTCTTGTTGGTATCAAAGTGTAGAGCCCCCCTAACCCCCCTTATTAAGGGGGGGACAGGAATCTTCTCAAAGTCCCCCTTCTTAAGGAGGATTTAGGGGGATCGAGACTGCGTTAAAAGCGAGAGTTATCAAGCTTTCAGTCTTAAGTTGACACAAATAGGCAATGCCCTCTCCCTACCCTGGAAAAAGATTGTAGAATCCGATCAATTTCGGTTAATTGCAGTTAATATTTGTAGGGACACTCCAAGAGCCCATTGGTGTCAACTTAACGTAAAATCAACCGTCTCTCTTGTTTGTATCAAAGTCTAGATCCCCCCTAACCCCCCTTAATAAGGGGGGGACATGAAGCACTCTAAGTCAACCCCTACTCCCCTTCTTAAGGGGGATTTAGGGGGATCTGGACTCGAATAAAAGGGATATTCCTCATCGACTTGAGGTTTAAGTTGACACTAATAGGTAATACCGTCTCCCTAGCGTCGAAAAAGCGTCAAATCCTCCCTCTTCCCCTGCGGCAAAATGAACACCAAAAAAATTTTTGTGACGGGTGCAAGTGGCTGTATCGGTCACTACATGGCCGAAACTTTGATTCAAGAAACAAACCACGAACTTTACTTATTAGTTCGCAACCCAGAAAAATTAAAATTTGACTGGAAGGCCCGCCCCGGCATCCATATATTACAAGGCGATATGCGAGATATCGAGCAACACGCCGAACTTTTGCAAACAATTAATGTCGCAATTTTAGCTGCCACTGCTTGGGGAGGAACTCAAGAAGTGTTTGACGTTAACGTAACGAAAACTCTCCAGCTAATTCAACTACTTTCGCCACAGACTTGCCAACAAGTAATTTATTTTTCAACGGCCAGTATTCTCGGTCGAGACAACAATTTGCTGAAAGAAGCCGGAGAACTGGGGACAGATTATATTAGCTCAAAATACAACTGCATGGTGCATTTGTCAGCTTTGACAAATGTGCCTCCCATTACGGCACTTTACCCGACATTAGTACTGGGAGGAGACGCCGAAAAACCAGTCTCTCACTTGTCATCTGGCCTGCCCCTTGTGGCAAAATGGATTGGTTTGATTCGCTGGTTTAAGGCAGATGGCAGTTTTCACTTCATCCACGGCGCAGATATTGCTAAAGTAGTTAATTATTTAGTTCAACATCCGCCTGCTTCCGAGGAAACGCGACATTTTGTGCTAGGAAATCCCCCGATTACAGCTAACGAAGTGGTAGAACAAGCTTGCCAGTATTTGAATAAAAACATATTCTTTCGGATTACTCTGTCACCTTGGCTGGCCGATTTCTTTATTTGGCTGTTCCGAATTCAAGTGGCTGCTTGGGATAGATTTTGCATCAGCTACCGCCATTTTACCTATCAAAATCTTGTGAATCCCGAAAGCATAGGAATGCCGAGTTACTGCGGCACAGTTGCCGATATGTTAAGAACTAGCGGGATTCCCGGCAAAGATTCAAATTAGGGGATAAGGAAGTTCGGCAGCGGATTTTATAACGGATGTAACGGATTTAAAGGATTTAACGGATGAATGTTGAGGAAAAAGGAAGAGGAAATGTGCATTAAACAACTAATGTAGGGTTCTTATGGCGCACCAAAGCAGTAATTTACTGTTTCCAGTTTTTTTTCCTTAATTCCATGCTTTTTAAATGCGATTATCGTCAATTAACGGTCAAATACGATAAGATATCAGCATTTGCAAACTTTAACAGGGAACTGCAAGCTAAAAATTGCGCTCAATTTGTGGGTTTTAGGGGGTGTCACCCCTCGCCAGATATTCGATCGAGTGCAAGATCGTAATTTTAGCCTTAACATGAAGTCTTGAGAGTCGATCGAACTCTCACGCCCCGCCAGCCCGATCGCAAGTTGTTTACTGATGTGAGGTTTAACATATAATGCGAGTTCTTCTAGTTTACCCGCTGTTTCCGAAAACATTTTGGTCTTACGAGAAAATCCTAGAATTAGTTGATCGTAAAGTGCTGCTGCCACCGCTGGGTTTGGTAACAGTAGCAGCTATTTTACCCCAAGAATGGGAATTTAAGTTAGTCGATCGCAACATCAGACAAATCACCGAAGCAGAATGGGAATGGGCAGAGCTCGTTATTCTCTCCGCAATGATTGTCCAAAAAGAAGATTTGCTAGACATCATTCGCGAAGCAAAACGGCGCGGTAAATCCGTAGCTTGCGGCGGCCCCTACCCCACCTCTGTACCCGAAGAACCTCAAGCAGCGGGCATAGATTACCTGATTCTCGACGAAGGCGAAATCACCTTGCCGATGTTCGTCGAAGCAATCGGGCGTGGCGAAAAAAGCGGAATTTATCGATCGGACGGCGTAAAACCCGATGTTACCACAACCCCCGTTCCCCGCTTCGACTTGCTGGAATTAGACGCCTACGACTCGATGTCGATTCAATTTTCGCGCGGCTGTCCTTTCCAGTGCGAATTCTGCGATATCATCGTCCTCTACGGCCGCAAACCTCGCACCAAAAACCCCCAACAATTGATAGCAGAATTAGACTATCTCTACAACTTGGGCTGGCGGCGCGGCGTGTTCATGGTAGACGACAACTTTATCGGCAACAAACGCAGCGTCAAACTGTTGCTAAAAGACTTAAAAGTCTGGCAAGAAGAACACAAATTCCCCTTTACTTTCAACACAGAAGCATCCATCGACTTAGCCCAAGACCAAGAATTGATGGAGATGATGGTAGCTTGCAATTTCAATGCAGTGTTTTTAGGGATTGAAACCCCTGATGAAGAAAGCCTGCAAATGACCAAGAAATTCCAAAATACCCGCAATTCCCTGATCGAATCAGTAGAGTTAATTGCGAAAACTGGTTTGCGAGTAATGGCCGGATTCATCATCGGATTCGACGGCGAAAAACCCGGTGCCGGTCAGCGGATTGTCCAGTTTGCCGAAGCAGCAGCTATTCCGAGTACAACGTTTGGAATGCTGCAAGCTTTGCCGCACACTGCATTGTCCCACAGACTAGCAAAAGAAGGGCGGTTGCGCGACAAATCTGGCAACCTCAACCAGACTACCTTGATGAACTTTATCCCGACGCGGCCTCTCGAAGATATTGCCCGCGAATATGTCGAGGCTTTCTGCGAAGTGTACGATGCTGAGAAATATTTAGACCGAACTTATCGCCATTTCTTAATGTTGGGTGCACCCACAGCAAATATACCTGCAAGAATTCCCAGTTGGATCGACTTGCGAGCACTGCTAACGGTGGTTTGGCGGCAGGGAGTCAAGCGCAAAACTCGGTGGAAGTTCTGGCATCATTTGTTCAGTATTCTCAAGCGCAATCCTGCGGTTTGGGATCATTATCTGACTGTGTGCGCTCACAACGAGCATTTCCTGGAATACCGCCAGATTGTGCGGGATGAAATTGAAGCTCAATTGGCTGAGTTTTTGGCTAATGAGTCTCAAACTGTATATCAAGAACCTGTTTCTGTTGAGGAAAAGGAAGTGCAAGCGGTTTAGGGTTGGAGAATTCAACCGCAGATAAACGCAGACAAACGCAGATGAATGTAAGATTGTCTGCGTTTATTTTGTTTTTAATCTCGTTTCCAGGTTCTGACTGGAAATGTCATATCCTGCGGCTCTACCGCCTCTTGAGAGCATGCGAGAGAGCCTCCCGATGCCTTCCCAGTTTCTGACTCAAAAGGTGAAATACTACTATTGGCGACACCAATTATTTCGGCAGATAGAGGCGCGATCGCTCGCAAATATGAAAATCTAATTACAAGCTCAAAAATATCAAAATAGCGATCGCCCTCAACCCGCCATGTTAGGAACAAATCAACTCAGAACAGCCGCTCTCTTAGGACTCCTAAGCGGCCTTCTCGTTTTAGGAAGTTATTATTTAATCGGGAACGAGCAAGGACTTTACATCGGTTTAGCGCTAGCCGGCTTCTCAAGTTTTAGCTCTTGGTACTATTCCGACACGGCAGCGTTAATGGCTTACCGCGCTCAGCCGATCGCCCGCAGCGAAGCTCCCGAAATCTACGATATAGTAGCATCGCTGAGCGAAAAAGCCCAAATTCCGGTGCCTAAAATATTTCTAGTTCCCACTCAATCTCCCAACGCTTTCGCCACAGGAAGAGACCCAGAACACGCGACAATAGCAGTTACTCAAGGAATCATAACTCTACTTTCCCGCGAAGAATTGGAAGGCGTTTTAGCGCACGAACTCACGCACATCCGCAACCGCGACACCCTCACTCAAGCAGTTGCAGGGACAATTGCCGGTGCGATTACATTTGTCGGGCGAATTCTGACTTTTGGAGCGCTTTACGGCCCGGTAACGCGGGATAGCAGACAAGGCGCGAATCCGTTTGGTTTGCTGTTTTTAATCATTTTAGCACCGCTATCAGCAACCGTAATTCAATTGGCGATTTCTCGAACCAGGGAATTTGCAGCCGATAGCGGTGCGGTAGAAATTACCAATAATCCCATCGGTTTAGCCAACGCCTTGCAAAAATTAGAGAAAATGGGTCATGAAATTCCGATGCACGGCAATCCTGCGATGTCGCCCCTGCTGATTGTGAATCCTTTTTCGACTAAAGGTTTGCAGTCACTTTTCCGCACTCACCCGCCGACAGAGGATCGCATTCAACGCCTTTTGGAAATCGCGCAGCAGCAGCAAGGTACTCCAGTTATGGCCTACGTGCCCGGAATTTGATCTATCGAAAATGCAGCAGCAATATTTAGAAACCCGGTTGTTTGAAGCAGCCGGGTTTCTGTTTGTTTGTAATGCTCGCTGTGGTACGATGGAAAAACGAATAAGAAGAAATTTGAGTATCAGGGAGAGCGCCCTGTAATTGCTCTCCCTTCATACGATTACTGGCGATCGCACAAACGCGGGTTTTTCGCTTGGCTCTTGTCTGTTTCAGTCGGCTCATCTTTCTGCAAGGCTATCAGGATTTGAAAGCAAAGCTTGAAACAGAAACAGTAACCCGCCTGCTGTTGGATAACACCAAGCGGCAACGCCAAGCACCGCAAATTCAATTACTTTCAGCTATTACGAATAAGTTAAGGCGAGAATTAGAAAAGGGGTGTCATCAAAGCACAAAAGATTAAGATCTCACTACAAAAGGAATGCTACGGGACACCTGGTGCGAAGGCTTATGCTTGAAAGTTTAGGATTTAAGACATATTGTAAAACGCAGATGATTTGGAATCATCTGCGTTCATCGGCTGTTTAATTAAACCCTATTAAACTGAAGCCGCAACCTTATCTAAAGGCCGCACTTGACGGAGGAATTCGCGAAGTGCATCACCTTCCACCACCTCAGTTTCCAACAGTTTCTGCGTAATTGTTTCCAACAATTCCCGATTGGCTTTCAGAATATCCAAAGCTTGCTGATGTGCAGTTTCGACAATTTCCTTCACTTCTTGGTCGATCGCCTCAGCAGTCTGAGCACTTACCGCACGGCGGGCATTTCCCATACCGTCATTGAGGAACATTGCTTGTTGACCTCGATCGTAAGCTAGAGGCCCCAAAACCTTACTCATCCCGTAAGTTGTCACCATCCGTTCAGCTAAATCAGTCGCCCTTTGCAAGTCGTTGGAAGCGCCAGTAGTAATGCTACCAAACACCACTTCCTCAGCCGATCGCCCTCCAAGCAGTGTAGCAATCTGACCGCGCAATTCCGATTCATCCAACAAGAAACGGTCTTCTGTCGGTACTTGCAACGTGTAACCCAATGCTGCCATACCGCGCGGGACGATCGATATTTTGGCCACTTCGCCGCCGCCGGTCAGTGCAGCACCAACCATCGCGTGTCCGACTTCGTGGTAAGCCACAATCTTTTTCTCTTTTTCATTGAGCACCCGGCTTTTCTTTTCCAAACCAGCTACAACGCGCTCAAACGCCTCAAAAAAGTCTTCCTGCGCCACAGTTAGTCGCTTGTTACGAGCGGCTAACAAAGCAGCTTCATTGACCAAATTTGCCAAATCTGCGCCCGAAAAACCGGGGGTACGAGTGGCGACGGCCTTCAAGTCAATATCCGGGCCCAACTTCACTTTTTGAGAGTGAATGTTCAAAATTTCTTCGCGGCCAGATAAATCGGGGCGATCGACTAAAACTTGGCGATCGAAACGACCAGGGCGCAACAAAGCAGCATCCAAGCTTTCCGGGCGGTTAGTTGCAGCCAGCACAATTACCGTAGTATTGCCCGCCGCAAAACCGTCCATTTCAGTTAATAATTGATTGAGAGTTTGTTCGCGTTCATCATTCCCACCGAAGCTAGCGTTACTGCTACGAGATTTGCCGATCGCGTCCAATTCATCAATGAAAATAATACAAGGAGCCTGTTTCTTAGCCTGCTCAAATAAATCTCTAACTCTTGCAGAACCAACACCTACAAACAGTTCCACAAACTCCGAACCAGAGATGCTAAAAAACGGCACGCCAGCTTCACCAGCTACTGCTTTTGCTAACAGCGTTTTGCCAGTTCCCGGAGGCCCGACTAACAGCACCCCTTTCGGAATTCTCGCACCAATTGCCGTAAATCTGTCAGGAGTTTTCAGGAATTCAACAACTTCGACTAATTCAGTTTTAGCCTCTTCTACTCCAGCCACATCAGCAAAAGTAATTTTTGCCGATTCGCCTTCTACATAGACCTTAGCTTTGCTTTTGCCCAGCGAGAGCGCGCCCTGCGGCCCGCCGCCCTGTCTGTTCATGAAAAATTGAAAAATCGCCACAAAAATCAGCGGCGGAACTACCCAGCTTAAAACACTGCCGATCCAGCCATTTTTGGAAGGAGGAGTTGCCGCAAATTCAACGCCTTTTTCTTGTAAAAGTTTAGGTAATTCCAGGTCAAAAATCGGCGTAGTTGACAGCACTTGACCGGGTTTGTCGCCTTCACCTTTGAGTTGGTAGCGAATTTCATTTTGACCTACCGAAGCTCGGACTACATCTTGTTCTTGTACTTGATGGACGAACAAGCTGTAAGGTACTTGCGGAATTTGAGGGCCGAACAAATTCGGTAAAAAGATGTTTGCCAGCAAAAACAAACTTGAGAGCAATAACAAAATATTGCTAATTTGGCGAAAACGAGGTGGTTGGGGCTGGTCTTTAATGGCCATTGATAACTGTCATCCTTTGATTTAAAGCAGTTTTATTCATCTATTTTCTCATCAAATACCCACACACTGTTAAGCGGATTTCCTCACTTTATCGGGTGGGTTAACCCGCTAGCACCGCTGTGCCATTATTAACAATGTTTTTTTTAACGAACCGCGAAGACGCTAAGGACACGAAGGAAGAGAAGAGCTTTCTAGTATGTAGGGTGCGCCGAAGAACAGGGAATATTTATGCAGCTTCCGGGTTTAACTGAATCATTTCCCAAGTGGTATAAGTGCCGATCGCACCCCAAATCGCGTAAGGCAAAAGTAACAAAGCGGCGGTTTGAGAAATCGGCAAAACAGCCAACGTCAGCACAACTCCCAAAATCTCGCCAGCCCCTCCCAAAATCGTCCCTACTTTGAGACTTTTGGCTCTGAGAGTAGCAGGAATATAAGCAACTGTGACAATTTCTAAAATCAAGTACAAAGCCATCAGCAGCCAAGTTTTGAGACTACCGGGTTCCTGTTCCCACACGAAAGTAGCGCTGCCGGCCCCGCAAGCAAAAATCACCGTCCAAATTAACGGAATAGCAGGCTCAAAAAACATCCAATCCGGTCTTTCAAGTTTGACTGCCCAGTTAATATCGCGCAGTTTAAAAAACAGAGTACCGAACGCGACAAAAAAAGTCACGCCGCCGATAATCATCCAAGATTCAATCATGGTTTTCAACTTTCCAATTGCTCGATCGCTCATTAAGTCGATCGTGCCAACTCCCAGCCGAACTTAGATCCGCCTTTAGTAATAACTTTTGTAAAGCCCAATGCAATTATCGCTAACCGCCCGACACATTCTTAGCAAACTCATCGCGTCCAGACTCCAAATTAGCTGGAACGCCGTTAGGGTAATTTTGCGCGATTAAAGCTTGCAACTTTTGCACTCGGTTTTCAGGGTTTGGGTGAGAACTCAAAAACTCCGGCGGCGCTTCGCCCTTCCTAGCGGCACCGAGGATTTGCATCACCTCAACAATACCTCTAGGATCGTAACCAGCTTCGGTCATAAACCGAAAACCGAGCTGATCGCTCTCAAGTTCATCTGATCTACCGTACCGTAAACCGACCACTTGATTGACAGCTTGAGCAATTAATGCAGCCTGCTGGCCCCCACCGCGATCGTCGCTAGTAGCCACCCCAACCGCCGTTACCAAAGACCTGCCGAACTGCTGTTTTGCCAAGTGTTCCGCAGCGTGTCGGCCCACCACGTGACCGGCCTCGTGCCCCAGTACAGCAGCCAACTGAGCCTCGGAATTCAGACGCCGCAGCAGCCCCGCAGTAATGAAAACTTGTCCCCCCGGTAAAGCAAAAGCATTGACAGTTTCGGCGTCTCGCAGCAGGTGGAATTCAAACGGATAACCCGCTTGTTTAGCGGCCGAACCGTTGACAACTCGTTCTCCTACTCGATCGACATACTGCTGAATACTCTGGTTGGGATAAAGCCCCCCGTGCTGGGCGGCCATTTTATCTCGCGCCTGCAATCCCAAAACTATCTCTTGGCGGGGAGAAAGCTGCACCCGCTGTCTCTCTCCTGTTACCGGATTTTGTACGTCGTTTGTAAAATAGGTGATTGCCCCAAAAAATGCCATTAATAGCCCGATCGCGGCTCGAAATAAAAATTTATTCACAGGCTTTTACCTAAAAACTTTCGCGAGTAGATTACCAGGCTGACAGCTAACTCGACATCTGTCTGAAGTATTAATAATGGAATATTGTTATAGTTTTTTTGGATCATTGGCTAAGAAGGCTTTTTTTAAACGAACCGCGTAAGCGCTAGGACACGAAGGAAGAGAAGAAGAGAAGAAGGTTATAGTTATTAAATCGGTTAAATCTGTTGAATAGATTACACAATCAGTTGCCGAACTTCCTTCGCAATATGTTCCAAGCTACTCGCCGCCGCCTCGCTATTTGGTACACAGCCGTTACTGCTGTATTGTTACTTGTATTCGCCACTGGTTTCTATTTCTACGTCCGCACAACTTTGATCGATCGCATTGATGACACCCTCCATCACGTTGTCGAAGTAATAGAGCGAACTCTGGTTATCGAACCGCTAAAATTCCCTAGTACCACAGATAAAAATAAATTGCAAGTTAATATTCAAGCCAGTTTTCGAGATAGCACCGATGCAGTAGAAGATGACCACATTGATTTAGAATGGTTCAGTCCTACGGGCGAATTGCTGTGGTCTACTTTATCGGAACCACTGAATATTCCCATTCACGCTAACCGCACCGGCGAAACAGTTTGGATAATTAATAATGAGTTGCAGTCGGCTCAAAACTATTCTCTCAGACAAGTAACGCAGCGAGTACAAATCGGCCGCCAAGTTCTGGGATATTTGCGAGTCAGCCATCCTTGGTTTGAAGTGACAAAACCCATCCGCCAATTAATTCTAGATTTGATTTTGGGCGCGAGTTTAACTCTAATTTGCGTTGCAGCTATTGGCTGGCTGCTGTCGGGATTGGCTATGAAACCTGTGCGGGAGTCTTACGGGCGTCTCAAACAGTTTACCGCTGATGCTTCTCACGAACTCAGAAATCCGATCGCCACTATTCAAACTAACGTCCAAGTAGCTTTGGCGGAACCGGATATCGAACCGCAGCAACATCAACAGCTACAAGTTATCGAACGCCTCACCCGCCGCTTGGGGCGCTTGGTTGACGATTTGTTATTTTTAGCCAGACAAGATAGCGGCATCGTGCAGCAGGAGTGGATTGAAGTTCCTCTTGATGCTTTGCTGATGGAGGTAATTGAAGAACAACAGGCGATCGCCACTACCCAAAATCTCTCTCTTTCTTTGGAAATTGTCGATCTGCCCAACGCTGACGACAACTTTACACTGTTGGGAGACTGGGATCAACTAGCCCGACTTTTTACCAATATCGTCAGCAACGCCGTGCAGTACACGCCCTCTGGAGGTCAAATTCAAGTAGAATTGGATGTGGCAGCTAAAAACAAAAGAAATTCGCCGATGTTAAATCCAGCGCTGCAAATAAAAGTAACAGACACCGGCATCGGAATTTCCACAGAAGCCCTGCCGCATTTATTCGATCGATTCTACCGCGCAGATCCCGCCCGCACCCACCGCAGCGCCGCCGGTTCCGGTTTAGGATTAGCCATCGCCAAAGCAATTGTCGAAAATCACCGCGGCCAAATCCGCATAGACAGCCAAGTCGATCGAGGTACCGCCGTTACCGTCACCCTCCCCGCCCACAAATCAGAACAATTCCGCCTTTAAAACTTCCCCTCTTCCTCTCTTCCTCTGCGCCCTCTGCGGTTTAAAAAAAATCTACCCCTCAAACCCTTATTCTTCCTACCTCGCGCCCAAACCCAGCTATTAAAATTCATTTACGCCATGGATTAACATAAACGTTGTTGGAAAACCTCGATCGAACTTGTGAGGAGTTATTTATGTTTCGCCACAATCTACCGTTTAAAAAAATCAGCTTGCTAGCAGCCACCTGCGGAGGTTTACTCGTTAGTCTCGCAACACTTTCCCAAGCCGGCGGCCCCCCGCCCCAACAAGGAAAACCCGTTTCCCAACCCGCAGAGACTCCCGCAGCCACTGAAGAACCCGTCAGCGAACCAACTCCGGCTGCAAGTCCGGGCCTCAGCGGGATGCCCTCTACACCAACAGACGCGCCTCCCCGCTTCCCCCTGCCCAGTGCGCGAGTTACGCCTGCTGAAGGCGGGATAGTAATTAAACTGGTGAATACCACCAATGCTGTCATCAATTATCAAATCGTAGGCGTTACCCAGCCGCGCACTCTGGGCGAACAATCGGAAATTTTGCTTCAAACCCTCCCAGTACCAATCACCCTCACTTACCAGCGCCCAGACGGCGGATTGGTGCTGGTTCGCCCCCAAGCAACCGCGATGCCGGGAATGTTGCAAGTCAGTTTCGGCGCGACAACTGAGGTAGCCGCTGATACAAAATCTCTGGAAATTCAGGAAGATGGGAGAGTATTTGTAAATTAGGTTAATTGGTTGACGGTTGACGGTTGACGGTTGACGGTTGACGGTTGACGGTTGACTGTTACCATTCGTGTCAACTTAAGACTAAAATCCCTAATAAATATCGTTTATAGTTGAGTTTCGACCCCCCCTAACCCCCCTTATTAAGGGGGAGACAATAGTATTCTTACGTCTCCTCTAACTCGTATTTATAAAGGGGAAAGAACATTCAATTTCCCCCTTTATAAGGGGAATTTAGGGGGATAGAAACTTCGATACAAACGAGAGATTATACACAGGGTTTTAGTATTATGTTGACACCGATGGTCTGTTACTAATTCCCAATTTCCAATTCCAAATTCCCAGTCAACTGTCACTCGCCGAGTAACAAAGGAGGTAACTTAGTAAAAGGTAAATCCTCGTTGACAGCATCAATTTCTTCCTGTTCTCTTTCGTTGATTTGACCGATATAAGACTTGAGAATTTGCGCCAGACGGTTGTTATAAAATCGGTGCAAACTATAATTGGGCGTAGCTGGAAAGCCGCGCCGTTTTTTGTGCCGCCCGCCCGCACCGGGATCGAAGCTTTGGATGCCCCGATCGATCGCCCATTCGATCGGCGTATAGTAACAAGCATCGAAGTGCAAGCAGTCTATTTCCTGTAAACTGCCCCAATAACGCCCGTACAGCCGATCGCCCTTATACAAACAAAAAGACATACCCATCGGCTGTCTGTCATCTTCCTTGTCGTAGGCGGCTACAAATAAAACTCGATCGCGATAATTGTGGTGCAACTGTTCAAAAAATCGCTTAGTCAAATACTTGCTTCCCCACCAACCAAATTTGTCGCAAGTATTCTCATAAAAAGCATACATTTGAGCAAACATGGCTTGGGGAATTTCATCGCCAGTCAGCGTTTTTACCAACAAACCAGCTTGGTCAACTGCTTTGCGTTCGCGTTTGATATTGCGGCGCTGGTTAGCATTAAATGCGCCTAAATAATTGTCAAAATTTTGATAGCCTTGATTTTGCCAAATATAACTGTGGTGCAGCCAAGCGCTGAAACCGTGGCGTTCCATTCTTTCGCGCCATTCGGGATCGACGTAAAGGAAATTGCAACCGGAGATATTGTGCCGATCACAAAAATGGTCGATCGCGCTTACCATTACTCCAGTTAATTCGTCTTCATCTTCTCCCTCGGCAATCAAAAACCGATAGCCTTCAGCCGGAGTAAACGGCGTCATTCCCATCAATTTGGGATAATATTGAACACCCAAACGTTGAGCTAAATCGGCCCACTGATTATCGAATACAAATTCGCCGTAACTGTGACTTTTGACATAAAGTGGCGCGCAAGCAATCAACTGTTTGTCTCGCCAGACTGTTAAGTGATGCGGTAACCAACCGGTTTTACCTGTCGCACTGCCCGATACTTCGAGATTGTTAAGCCAATCCCATTCGAGAAAAGGAGTTTTTAGTGGCATCGCCAAGGCATCCCACGACGCTTGCGGGATTTCGCCTATTTTGCTAATCCAGGCTACAGAATATTCAGGTTTTGGCTGTTTCAGCATAGGGAGATTTGAGCGTAGAGCGATCGAACTTCATTTAAGTTAATATAATTTCCCCTGTTCGACATTTGTTACCAGGCTCTGCCGGAAAGCAGTTAAAATGCGGGACTATCGATCGACCCGATAATGCAAAAATACCTCTTGTCCCACCTGTTTAACCGCCAAAAGCTCCAATTTCGGCGCTAAATCGGCCAAAAAACCCTCTCCCTCAACAGCCGTCGGTGCATCCGCCCCGCCCAAAATTAACGGGCACACCGTCAGCCAAAGTTCGTCTACCAAGCCTGCAGCTAGCACAGAGGCTACCAGTTTCCCCCCGCCCAGAATCGCCAAACGTTTGATACCGATAGTTTCTAGCTGTTGAAACGCATCAATCCAATCAATCTCTCCACCTACGGTTTTTGCATAGATAATTCGCTCGAATTGAGATGTTGCACCATTCTCAATAAGCCTTTTATCAACAGGCAAGATGCCTGTTCCACAAGCAAGTTCATCTCTTGTGCAACAGGCATCTTGCCCGTTCTTGAGAGGAGACGGCAATGCCGTTTCCCTGCTGTCAGGCCCCGTCAGCAGCCACCGAGGCACCGGTTGCTGGAAAAATCGCAAGTTTGGGTCAAATTGGGACGATCGCGAACATACAATTTGCACCGGTTGTGGCGGCTTCCCTTGGAGTTCCCTCTGTTTGACCAATTCCGGCGAAATCACTCTCATCGTCGTCCCATAAGCCTGTAACGTGCCGTTGCCGAACAAAACCGCGTCACTTGCTGCTACTTGCTGTTCGAGGTGGGCTTTGTCGTTGGCAGAACCGAATCTCGCGGGCGATCGTACTGCATCTGCAATTTTACCGTCGGCACTGATCGCGAGTATTACTGTGGCGTGAGGTTCAGTCATGACTTATCAGAATTTCCCAGAACATTTAACTGTAGCAATTCACAACTATTTGTAAAGTTTGTTTTCAACTCGCTCCCACGGGTTTTATTTGACGGATAATGTCTGTTTATTTATTTTGCAACCCCAGCGATCGCCCTAGCAAAGTATTTACTTTTCTTTACAAACAGCAGATCAAAAAACGGCGCGACAGGTAAAAATTTCCTTGCAGACTTCAAATGCGTCGCGCGATCGACTAGAGTAAAAAAAATGGCTTTATCCGTTTATTCATCGCAAAGGAAACAAAGCTCATGGTTCAACGCGGTTCTACAGTTCGGATTCTCCGCAAAGAATCCTACTGGTATCAAGAAGTGGGCACCGTTGCTACGGTAGACCAAAGCGGCATTAAATACCCAGTTATCGTTCGCTTTGACAAAGTAAATTATGCCGGCGTCAACACCAACAACTTCGCCCAAAGCGAATTAGTGGAAGTAGCAGCCCCCAAAGCGAAAGCAAAATCAACCGCAGCTCCCGGCGGCAAACAAACCACGCTCGACGAGAAAACTCGGCAAACCGGCCAGGGTAGCCCCTCGCAGCAGCCGAAAACTACCGCGGACAGCAAACCGGGCTCCGAAACGCCGGGCACGGTCCAAGGTTCGCCTCAAGGTCAAGGAACAGAACAACGCTAATTGTGCCAGAACTGCCAGAAGTTGAAACTATTTGCCGGGGTTTGAATCAAGCAACCCTCGATCAAGAAATGTTGGGCGGGGACGTGCTGTTAAACAGCACGATCGCCCGCTCAATCTCTGCGACCGATTTTTTGACACAACTCAAAGGAAAGTCGATCGCCCGCTGGTACAGACGCGGCAAATACCTCCTGGCAGAACTATCTCAATTCCCAGAAGGAGAAAGAGAGAAAGGGAAAGGGGGAGAATTTAGAGCTCAAACTCCAAGCTCTTCCCCTCTTCCTTCTTCCTTCCTCCTTCCGTCAAAAGCCGGCTGGTTGGGCGTTCACCTCCGGATGACCGGGCAACTGCTGTGGGTGAACAGATCCGAACCTCTGCAAAAACACACGCGAGTACGGCTATTTTTTGAAGGAAACCAAGAATTGCGGTTTGTAGACCAGCGCACCTTCGGGCAAATGTGGTACGTGCCCGCAGAAACTGAGGTTTCGAGCACTGTCATCGGTCTGAAACTCTTAGGCCCCGAACCATTTTCAGACGAGTTTACAACAGAATATTTGACCCGCAAGCTACATCGGCGGGCGCGACCCATAAAAACAGCTTTGCTAGACCAGGCACTGATAGCTGGTTTGGGCAATATTTACGCAGACGAAACTTTGTTTTTGTCGGGAGTGATGCCCACAACTCTGTGCGCGGATTTGACCGCAGAGCAAATAGGGCGCATCCATACAGCTATTATTCAAGTTTTACAGAAGGCGATCGCATCCGGGGGCACCACTTTTAGCAATTTTCTCAACGTCCAAGGTGTCAACGGCAACTACGGCGGCGTCGCTTGGGTGTACAATCGTGCCGGTCAACCCTGCCGCACTTGCTCGGCAACCATCGAACGTATAAAATTAGCAGGGCGATCGACTCATTTTTGCCCCATTTGTCAGACATAGGAAGCAGTCAATGGATTTTAGGCTTTAGATTTTAGATTTTAGATGTACCCCACGAATCGCACTCCTTTATTCCTTAAGTCCGCTTGGAGTGGACTTTGTTTGTTTAGTAGCGATTTCAATCGCCGAGTGACTTTGCAGCCAAATCTAGATTAAAATTTGTATAGTTTTTTAAACTAAACAAAGCAAGTTATGGCAATCAAGAAAGGCAGTATAGTTCGCGCTGTACGCGAAAAATTGGAAAACAGTCTAGAAGCCCAAGCCAGCGACCAGCGCTTTTCCTCCTATATATTTGAAACAAAGGGCGAAGTGATGGATGTTCGCGGCGACTATGCCTTCGTCAAATTTGGCAAAGTTCCCACCCCGAATATTTGGCTGCGGGTAGACCAACTCGAAGATTTTAAGTAACTCACCACAACTAAACCTCACTGTTCTTAATGTAGCGAAGGGTGCACACCGCGCACCTTTCCCAATTAAGTTGATTGCTAAAATCTAAAATCTAAAATCTAAAATCTAAAACCCAATGAATTCTCCATCAAACCGCGTATCAATTATTGGTGCAGGCAAAGTCGGCAGTACGTTAGCCCAGCGAATTGCTGAGAAAAATCTGGCAGATGTAGTATTGCTAGATATTGTGGAGGGTTGGCCGCAGGGCGTTGCTTTGGATTTGATGGAAGCCAGGGGAGTGGAACGCCACGATCGCCAAATTGTCGGTACAAATAATTATACAGATACGGCAAACTCAAATATCATCGTAATTGCCGCCGGAGTGCCGCGCAAACCCGGTATCAATCGGGAAGATTTAATTAAAATCAATGCTCGAATTGTCACCCAAGCCACAAAACAGGCGATCGAGCATTCTCCCGAAGCAATCTTAATCACAGTCACAAATCCCCTAGATATCATGACTTATTTAGCTTGGGAAGCTGCAGATTTGCCCAAACACCGAGTCATGGGGATGGGGGGAGTTCTCGACTCCGCCCGCTTTCAAACTTTTATTGCCATGGAATTGGGCGTTTCAATTGCTGAGGTCAATGCCACTGTCATCGGTTCTCATGGCGATTTGATGGTTCCTTTGCCCCGCTATTCTACTGTCAACGGTATTCCCATCAATCAACTTATGGATGCTGGGGCGATAGATCGACTCGTACAGCGGACTCGCCACGGCGGCGCAGAAATTGTAGAATTGATGAAGACTGGTAGTGCTTATTTTGCACCCGCATCTTCTGTCTGTTTGATGGTAGAATCTATCTTATTTAATCAGTCGCGACTCTTGCCTTGCTGCGTTTATTTGCACGGCGAATACGGTGTGCAAGATATCTTTTTAGGAGTGCCCTGCCGCTTGGGAACTCAGGGAGTCGAACAATTAGTGGAACTCGAACTCAGCGATACTGAAAGAGCATCCTTTATCGAGTCGGGCAAATTGGTTGCCCAAAATATTGAGGAAGCGAAGGCAATACTGAAAACTGCTTCTTAAGCTGTCGAGTATTTAAATTACATATTGTCTGTTCCCCGTTTCCCGTTTCCTGTTCCTTTTCACCAAATTCTCACACCCTATTGAAATGCACAACAGCTTAAGCTTGTAGCAATTCGTCAATCGCAGCAGCCGATCGCTCGTCGCTTCAATATAATAATTTATACTGAGTATGACAGTGCGATCGCTCTTTCGTAAGTTGGCTTCGAGGATTTAAACCTCGCTTTGATAAATATTTTAATCATGCTTGTTATGCTGTATTTCACAAGCAGAAAATTGGCAGCAAAAAACCGATAAATAAACCCAAGATTGTACCATAAAAAATGTGGTAATAGAGCAAAAAATTGCAAAAGCAAGTATTTTTTTTCGCGACAATGGCATCGAAATTTATCTAAAAATTTAAGCAATAATCTTCCATGTTTTCTTTACTAAACCAACCAGCAGTTGGTTTTGGGTTATCTCTCAATCACCATAGTAGAGCCTTTCTCAGTAACATGAGGTGCACGCTTGATAAGCGGGCATAGGGCATAGGCATCCGTCGGCATAGGCATCCGTCGGCATAGGGTATACCTCACCAAGATTGAGAACTGCTATATGCCAGAACCACACGGTTGCACTTTAGAGGTAGAAATGCGAGTTTATACGAAATTTATCCTTTTGGCGGTAATAATAAAAAGGTGACAATCGCAACCGAAGGCGAGCCGAAAAAATGTCAAAATTATTCAGAGACACTGGGAGCATCTCATATTTGTAAAAACACTTCTTCCGGCTTCTTCCTTCTTCCTCTTTCCCCGCAGCAAGAGAGCCTCAAAACTCCAATTTCTACCTTGCCTGCTTTCATTGAGATGCTCCCGATACGCTCCTCCCGATCGCGCAATGGAACCGGGTTTATTGTTTCCACTTTCGGAGTTTCCCTGAGTTAATTACGTTAATAAACCGGGTTTATGTGTAAGTTTTGTTAGCATTATTATCAATAATTGAAAATTAATCAAGTAGCAAATTATGCCACCTTTTCAGTAAATATACGGGAGCTAAGATGGTCTATTGACCTCTAAATCTCGAAAAAATACGGAAATGCAGTGTGAGTAACTGCTAAGTGCTAGCAGAAGGAGGAGAATAGGTTCTTTGCCTTTTTGAGTTACCAGGCTCAACTTGCAGAGCGCTATTGAGATGCCATCAACCTCGATACCAAAACGCAAAATAACTAAATAAAAAGCATTATGTTTCATGAATACCTGTATCACGAAGTCTGCAACCTGCGCGAGAAACTAGCTCACCTAGAAAGACAAACGCAGTCTCAAACCTGGTTCAAAAAGCTGCAAGCGCTGATGGGAGTTATTAGCAAAATTCGTGAATCCCTAGACTTAGAAACAATATTCAAAATCACAGCCACCGAAGTTCGGCAACTCCTAAATGCCGATCGAGTCGCCGTCTACCGCTTTCTTCCCGAATCGGAATGGAATGAGGGCGAAGTAGTGTCCGAAGACGTACTGCCCCAATACAGCCCATCTTTGGGAACCAGAGTCCGCGACTACTGCTTCGGCGAACAATTTGCCACCAACTATGCCAAAGGATACGTTCAAGCAGTCACGGACATTTACAAAGCCCGGTTAAGTCCTTGTCACCTCAAAATCCTCAAGCGATTTCAAATCCGAGCCAACTTAGTCGTACCCCTACTGCAAGGGCAACACCTGTGGGGATTACTGTGCATTCACTCCTGCGGTCAACCCCGCCAGTGGCAAGAAGACGAAATCGAATTTGCCAGACAAGTAGGCGACCATTTAGCAGTTGCCATCTACCAAGCCGAACTGCACTTGCAAACCCAGAGGCAAATAGCAGAAATTGAATCCACGCAGCAGAAACTCCGCGACAGCGAGCAAAAATATCACCAAATTCTCGATTCGATCGGCGATATGGTATTAGTCAAAGGCCCCAAATCCAAAATTGTTTGGGCCAATCAAGCATTCCGCGACTATTACGGCATGACTGAAGAAGAACTTCAAGACATCGTAGACGCACCTTTCGCAGATCCCGACAATACTCTCCAGTACATCAAAGATGACGCCTTCGTATTTGAAACCGGACAGACTTTGCAAATTTCCGAAGAACCGGTGACGCGCTACGACGGAGAAGTGCGGCTGTTCAGCACCGTCAAAACACCGATCCGCAGCGAAAACGGCGAAATCGTCATGACTGTCGGCGTCTCCCGCGATATGACGGAACGCAAAAAAGCAGAAGAAGCCGTCAAAGCCAGCGAAAGCAAATACCGCAGCCTGGTAGAAACCTCCCAAGACATGATTTGGTCGGTCGATGCCATCGGGCGCTACACCTTCGTCAACCCAGCAGTTAAGTACATCTACGGTTACGAACCAGAAGAAATGATCGGTCGGCCGTTCTCCGACTTTGTGACACCAGAACAAAGCCAGAAAGATTTAGAAGTTTTCGCCCGGTTGTTTGCCGGAGAATCACTTTTCCAGTACGAAACCACCCAAATCGCCAAAGACGGCAGCATGAAACATTTAATGTTTAACGCCCTTGCCCTCTACGACGAAACCGGAAACTTCCTAGGCACCACTGGTACAGCCGCCGACATTACCGATCGCAAGCGAGCAGAAGCAGCCTTACAACACGCCAACGCAGAACTAGAGCGTAGAGTAGAAGCACGCACGGCAGAACTGCGACAGACTTTTGCCGCACTCACTGCCAGCGAAACCAAGTTTCGGACGATCGCGGCCACCATCCCCGGAGCTCTGTTCCAATTTTGCAGCAGCCAGGGAGTGTGGAGAGTTGACTACATGAGCGATCGCATCTTCGATATTACCGGCGTCACAGCAGCAGAAATGATGGGAGACATTACCTGCTTCATTTCCCGCGTCCACCCCGAAGACTTGGAAAGCCACCTCGCTTCCGTCAACGAAGCCGTAGTAAACCTCTCTCCCTGGCACTATGAAGGGCGGTTAGTCAAGCCCGACGGTGAGATTCGCTGGTGGCAGGGCGACTCCATGCCCACCCGCAACGAAAATGGCGAGATAGTATTTTGCGGTGTCCTGCTCGACATCACCGATCGCAAAGTTGCCGAAACCGCCATCCGCAATAGCCAGCGACAGCTCAAAGAAGCCCAGAGACTCGCCCATGTCGGCAATTGGGAACTCGACGCAGCCACCGAAACCCTCACTTGGTCGGAAGAACTTTTCCGTATCTTCGGGCTCGAACCGGCCCCCATCGCGCCCAACCTAGCCGAACAGGTAGCTCTGATTCATCCAGAAGATTTGGAATTGTGGCAAACTCAAGTGCAGCAGGGACTCTCAACAGGCATCCCTTTTGACTTTGACTTTCGCCTTTACCGTCCCGACGGCATCTTGCGACACGTGAACGCCGTGGGCAGAGCCGAAACCGATGTGAACGGCAATGTGGTAAAACTGTTCGGTACGGTAATCGATATTACCGATCGCAAAGTGGCCGAAGCAGCACTGCGGCAAGCAGCAGTCGAGTTAGAAGACAGAGTGAGCGATCGCACGGCCGAACTTTCCCAAGCAGTCACCCAATTAGAACAAGAAATTGGTGATCGAAAAGAAGCAGAAGCCGCCCTACAAGTTTCCGAACAAAACCTGCGAACCATATTTAACAATGTCTACGATGCTATCTTCATTCATGATTTAGAAGGAAATATTCTCGATGTCAATAATCGAATGTTAGAAATGTACGGAGTGAGCCAGGAAGAAGCAACAAAATTATCACTTAAAAACGACTATTCAAGCGCCGACAATCCCATTGAACAAATGGGAGAACTTTGGGAAAGAGTATTAGCAGGCGAAACAGGTCGCGTGGAATGGAAAGTGAGGCGCCCCCACGACGGTTCAACTTTTGATGCAGAAATTGCCCTGTCAAGAATTCATCTCAACGGCAATCTGAGCATCATTGCTAACGTCCGAGATATTAGCGATCGCAAACAGGCAGAAGCAGAACTCCAACACGCCCAACAGTTTATGGAGTCCGTACTCAAAACCATACCCGTAGGAGTGGTTGCCAAGGATGCTCAAGAACTGCGGTTTGTTCTGTGGAACCCAGTAGCTGAACATTTACTCGGTTTCAGTGCAGCAGAAGTGATCGGCAAAAATGATTACGACTTTTTCCCAACAGAACAAGCTGATTTTTTCACCGCAAAAGACCGGGAAGTGCTCAACAGCGGGCAAATTGTAGAAATCGCCGAAGAAGAGATTGAAACGCGACAAGGAGAAACGCGGATATTTCATACCAAGAAAACAGCAATACTCGATGCTGATGGCAAACCGCAATATCTATTAGCTGTCACCGAAGACATTACCGATCGCAAGCGGGGAGAAATTGCCTTGAGGCGATCGGAAGCCCGACTCAGACAGCAGGCAGATCGAGAAAAATTGCTCAACAGTCTCACCGCTCAAATTCGCAATTCCCTCGATTTCGACAGCATCATTGCTGTCGCCGTCCAAGAAATTCGCGCTTTCCTGCAGATCGATCGCTGCAATTTTGCCTGGTATCGTGGCGACGGGGAGGATGCTTTCTGGGAAATTATTAAAGAATCTCGCCTCCCCGAACTTCCCGATTTAATAGGTTGCTATCAAGCTTCCGACTTAGGTTCTATGGGAGAAAAACTCTTGCATATGGAAATGCTGCTGGTGGATGATGTCGAAACAGTGGCAGATCATGTTTGGAGAAAATCTCTTAACTCTCTGGGCTACCGATCTGTGTTGGCAATTCCGATACAGGCACTTTCGGGAGTAGTGAGCGTTGTTACCTGCGCCCACTCCGCTGCTGTGCGACCCTGGAGTGAGGGCGAAGTAGAATTATTACAAGCAGTTACAGTTCAATTGGCGATCGCCCTCAACCAAGCCGATCTTTACGCCCAAACTCGCAATAAAGCTCGCGAATTAGAGAAAACTTTGCAGAAATTAACCAGCACTCAATCGCAGTTAATTCAAAATGAAAAAATGTCAAGTCTCGGTCAACTTGTGGCAGGAGTCGCCCACGAAATCAACAACCCAGTTAACTTTATTTACGGCAATCTCAGCCACGCCAACGACTATACCCAAGACTTGCTACACCTGATCGAACTTTACCAAAACCACTATCCCGATCCAGTCCCGGAAATTCAAGAGGAAGTAGAGAAAATTGAACTTGAATTTCTAATGGAAGACTTGCCCAAGTTACTTTCTTCAATGAAAGTCGGTGCAGATAGAATTCAACAAATTGTTGCTTCTCTCCGCACATTTTCCCGCATGGACGAAGCAGAAATGAAAGCCGTCAACATCCACGAGGGCATAGATAGCACCCTGATGATTTTGCAGCACCGCCTCAAAGCTAAACACAATCATCCCGAAATTGAGGTGATTAAAGAATACGCTCAATTGCCCTTAGTAGAATGTTATGCCGGACAGTTAAATCAAGTATTTATGAACATCTTGAGCAATGCTTTGGATGCTTTGGAAGAACGGGATCAGCGCCGTTCTGCTGAGGAAATGCGGCAAAAGCCCAGCAACATCCGCATCCGCACTGAAATATCGCCAGCGGGCAAAGTAATCATTCGGATTGCTGACAACGGGCCGGGAATACCGGAGACTGTCGGCACTCGGCTTTTTGACCCGTTTTTTACCACTAAACCTGTCGGTAAAGGCACTGGGATGGGCTTGTCAATTAGCTATCAAATTGTTACAGACAGACACAACGGGTCGCTCAAATGCACTTCTTCGCCGGGACAGGGTACAGAATTGGCGATCGAGATTCCCCTCAAAGCTAATTGTTAATAGGGAATTGGTAAGTTGTAATTGGCAATTGGCAATTGCGAAAGCCTTACTGTGCCTAAGTTGTGTAATTTTAAACCAAATAAAATCCGGTAGCATAGTCGGGCGTAAAATCTACTCAATACTCAACAATCACGGACCCTACAAGCGGAATTTAACTCACTCATCTGCGTTAATCTGTGTTAATCTGTCCTCATCTGCGGTTTAAAAAAGAGAATGTATTAACCGCCGATGACAAGGGATTAACGCGGATTCACGCAGATGAAGAATTCCGATACTAACAGATTTGATATCATTTCCGGTTACACTCCTTATGATGTTGACGGTTGACGGTTGACTGTTCACGGAGTCAACAGTCAACCGTCAACAGTGAACTCGAATTTACTATTGCGATGCTAACGGATTTGATATGATATCATCACGTAAAATCTAATTTTGATGCACCATTTATTCCCTGGTGCATCTGTTTTGAGATTAGGAGTTTGTAGCAAAAATGTCTTCACGGGGTGAGGCACCCTTTACCAATCTGTACCTCAATCAGTCCATAATTGCTATATTACCCAGACTTATCAAGATTTCTGTCACGGCAGAACTTTCCAAAGGTTTAGAAAACCAATATCCCTGAGCTAATTCGCAGTCTAGTTCTCGAAGCTGTGCTAACTGTTCGGCTGTCTCTACACCTTCGGCGATCGCATTTAATCCCAAATTGTGAGCCAAAGTTACGATCGCCCGCACAATCTGCAAAGGCTGACCCCCATCGTCACCATTTTCGACAGCCCCCAAGCGGCTCACAAAAGATCGATCGATCTTCAGTGTATCCAGGGGAAAACGGTGCAAGTAACTTAAAGACGAATAGCCAGTACCGAAATCGTCGATCGACAATCGAATATTTCTACTTTTTAATTGGGATAGCACAATATTGGCTTTCTTGACATTTTCCACGATCGCACTTTCAGTAATCTCCAATTTTAAACAGCTCGGATCGCAGCCAGTTTCTGCTAAAATTTCATCGATTTCCTCGATTAAATTCGGCATACCTAACTGTTTAGGAGAGAGATTGACGCTCATTGTTAATTGCGAAGGAGCAATAATTGGTAATTTAAAATTCGGAATTAGTACCTGGGCAGTTGTACTGAACGTAGCCGAAGAGTTGGTAATTGGGAATTGGGAATTGGTAATAGATGAGTGGAAATCGCTAATCGGGAATTGGTAACTCGGAATTGGTAATTTTTTACTGATTCTTTCTTCCCTGTGACCAATACTGGGGGTACACTCAGTAAAAGTTCCGTGTTCCTCATGCCCTGTATCTGTTACATCACTTAACTCCCCTACATTACCCGTTGCCATCTTCCCTGTTGTTACCCTGAGCGAAATCGAAGCGCCTTCTTCCTTCTTGTTACCCTCAAGGACTTGCCCTGAGTGCAGCCGAAGCGAGTCGAAGGGCATTGTTCCAACTTCCATTGGACTTCTTCCCTGTTGCTCGGTTAACATTTCTTGCCAAATCCGCAATTGCTGACAAGCTTCCCGCAACACCCAGGCTCCCAGGGGCACGATCAAACCTGTTTCTTCAGCTACAGGGATAAAAGTAGACGGCGGAACTAGACCCCGAACCGGGTGGTGCCAGCGCACCAAGGCCTCAAAACCTTCGAGCGCACCGCTGGCGATCGAAACAATCGGTTGGTAGTGCACAATAAAGTGCGAACATTGATCCTTGCTCTCTCCTAATTCCTCCTTGCCCAAAATAGCCAAACGCAGATCAGTTTCTAACTGCAACAGCGACATAGTTTGGTCGTGCATTGCCAAATTAAACACTTCGTGGCGGGCCTTACCCAAAGCTTTAGCGCGGTACATAGCGATGTCAGCATCGCGTAGGAATTCTTCCGGGTGAGTGTACGAATTTAATTCGCCACTGGCGGTGGCTTCGCCTCGACTGAAAACAATGCCAATGCTAGCGGTGGTAAATACTTCGTGCCCTTCGAGATGAAACGGCTTCGTCAGTTCTTTTTGTATCTTTTTAGCTGCGAGGGTGGCGTCGCTGAGGCTCTGAATGTGATCTAGTAGGATGGTGAATTCGTCTCCCCCCAGTCGGGCGACGGTATCCGAAACCCGGACGCAGGTTTGCAGTCGCTGGGCGAGGGCGATTAGCAGTTTGTCTCCTAAAACGTGTCCTAAAGAATCATTAACTACTTTGAAGCGGTCTAAATCTAGGAAAAGTAAACCAAATTTGTAATCGGGGGACTGATTGGATCGGCGGATGGCTTGTCCTAGCCTGTCGATGAACAAAACCCGGTTGGGCAAACCCGTCAGCGCATCGTGAAAAGCGCCGTGCAGCAGTTGCCGTTCTACTCGCTTGCGCTCGGTGACATCTCGGATAATAATCTGGCCGGCCGTCGAGCCTTGATAAATAGCGGGGATGCCGGCCATTTCAACGTCTATTATTTGTCCGTCGAGCCGCATCAGTTTTTGTTCGGCAAGGTCGAGTGGCTGATTTTCTATCTCGACTAGCCGAATGCGTTCTGTGGCTATTTGCACATAGTTTGGATGGACGAAATGCAATATGGGAAAGCCAATCAGCGCTTCGGGAGAACTCGCACCGAGGAGTTTCGCGCCGGCAGCATTGATGTAGGCGATTTTCCCTTGACTGTGAACGGCGATCGCTTCGGGAGATAGTTCTACTAAACGGCGATAGCGTTCTTCACTTTCTTTGAGAGATACTATCAACTCGCATCGCTCTTTTTCAGCTTGCTGGCGTTCGACTTCCATTTGGTGAACTGCCAGAATTTTGCCAATACTTTGAGCCATCAATTCTATAATTTCTATTTCCTCATACTTGAACTTTCTTTTTTTTATTTCTGGCGAACTAAAACTTAAAGTTCCGTAGGTTTTATTGTTAACAAATATCGGCGTTCCGATGTAAGATTCTGATTTGCAGCTTTGATAAGCTGGATGTTCGCGCATCTCTACGTCTGCTCCTATATGAGAATACGCAACTGTCTTGTTGAGCTTAATGACTGCGGCGCAGTAAGTATCGCTGAGGTTCAATTCTAAGCCTCGTACGAAGTATCCTAAATCTGTTTTCGCTGCCTGGACAATAAAAGTTTCGCTCTCAACTTCAGCCATGATCCCTATAGAAAGTCCGAACATCAAACAGCCTGCTGTTAGATAATCGTCAACCCGGTCTTCAAAGTTTTGATAATGATAAGTTGTAATCCGGTGCAAGTGTTTGAGATTAGCGCTAAAAGCTGCTAAAGCTTGAGAATTTAAAAATAATTCTTCTTCCGAGCGCTGGCGGTCGGTAATGTCTGTTTGCACTCCAATAAAGTGGGTTAAGTGTCGCCGCGAGTTGTAAACTGGAGCGATCGACAGTTCGTGCCAAAAAGGGGTACCGTCTTTCCGAAAGTTGCGTAATATAACTTGAGCTTCTCTGCCTTCTTCAATCGCAATTCGCAATTCTTTGGCAGCGGGGGTGTCAGTGTCTGTGCCCTGCAAAAATCGGCAATTTTTTCCCATTAACTCGTCTCTGCGATAACCCGTAATCCGCTCAAAACTGGGATTGACATAAATAATCGGATTATCTGCAACGGTTGCGTCGGTGATTGCAATGCCGTTGCTGCAACTTTCGATCGCCCGTTCCATCATTTGTAAGCGCTCTTGCGATATAATGCGCTCGATCGCCGCAGCTAACACATTGGCGATCGCTTCTACAAAATAAACGTCATCTTGACTGAAAACCCGCCCTTGGCTGGTATGAACCCCCAAAATGCCCCAAGCCTGCGAGGATGAACTGTCCGCTGGTTCTACTTGTCCCCAGTTCCTCCCCAGTCCCCGATTGCCGGGAATGATCACAGTAACGCCGCTGACAGCCCGGTGGTTATGCAGTAGCGGCAACTCGCTAAAGCGCGTTTCCACCCGCAAATCTTCGACGATTGTCGGTTCGCCCACTAGCAATGTGTAACCTGCTTGCGATCGGGCAGAAGCCGCAACAGTAGCGCTGCCGACGAGGCCCGGCTGCCAGCCAACCCCCGCTCGCAGCATAAAAGCATGACCAGAGGGCAACAGTTCTAACACCTGGCAATAATCAACGTCCAGGGTTTGAGCAATTAAAACCGCAGCTTTGTCCATCAGTGCGGACAAATCTGTTTCGGCCAGGGCCTGCTGCCCCAAGTAAGCGACGGCCGCTTGCTGGCGGGCTCGCGAGTGGATTGACGTGAGCAATTCCTGCTCCTTGGCGGCCACTCGCTTCCGATCCGTAATGTCGGTGAACGCTGACAGAACAGCTTTCCCCGACACCAATGTCAGATACCGCATCGATACACTCGCCCAAAACAGCGTGCCGTCAGCTTTTTTAAGCCGGACTTCTGTCTCGCGGACGTGTCCGTTGCGGGCGAGCCGCAACAGCAATTCCTGGCGCTCTGCAGGTTTGTGGTAGAGCATTTCAGCTTTGTGGCGGTCGATCGACTTAAATCCTGTGAACCCGAAAGCCTGACGACATAAATCGTTACTATAAAGAATTGTGCCATCCGCCAGACTGCTGACAATCAGGGGTATGGGCATCGAGTTGGCGATCGTCAGCAGTAATTCTTTGGTTCCTTGCAGCTCTTTGTACAAGTCTGGCTTGGAGGCCCAGCCGTGACAGTTTTCAGAGTTTTCAGGGATAAAACTTTCCATTTTTTAATCGATCCATTAGCAGGACAACTTTTTTAAACTTGTGGTCAATCAATACTGCGGACGATTTTTAATGGGCATTCGTAGAATAAAAGTTTCAAGTCGATTCGCCAATGGAGCTACCAACGGAAAATCAATGGTTTCAGACTACGAACTAAAAACAGTCCAGATTATTGGTAAATGACGATTTCAGATGCGGAGGAGGATCTACAGTAGCCCACAACACATTAATCTTAACCAGAACTATGCAACTGAAGGCCCCTAAACTGCTCGGCTGAAGTTTGATACGCTGCTCTCCCGTTAAAGACCACATCTGTCTTTGGTATGAAAATCTACTGTTTTTAAAGTTGCGTTAAGTTTTTATAAGAGCGAGGTACTTTACCCAATGTGCAGCGGAAGCTCCTAATCTAAAAAGTAAAGTCACCTACAAACAACCACCGAATACTATCCGAGGAGAGAGGAGAAATGCTTGAATCTTACCGCCGTACCGCTGCCGAACGGGCTCATGAGGGAATTCCACCGCTGCCGCTAGACGCCCAGCAAACGTCGGAACTGTGTGAACTGCTGAAAAATCCGCCGGCTGGAGAAGAAGAAACCTTAATAGAATTATTGCGCGATCGCGTCCCCCCAGGCGTAGACAGCGCCGCCTACGTCAAAGCTGGTTTTTTAACTGGCATTGCTAAAGGCGAAATCCACAGCCCCCTAATTGCTCCCAAATGGGCAGTTTACCTGCTGGGGACAATGATGGGCGGTTACAACGTCCAATCTTTAATCGATTTGCTCAACCCCACTGCCGAAGTCGCTATTCCCGCCACCGCCGCCCGGGCACTGAGCAAAACGTTGTTAGTATTCGACGCTTTCCACGACGTTATAGCTTTGTCTGATACCAATCCCTACGCCAAGCAGGTAGTCGATTCTTGGGCGGATGCCGAGTGGTTTACAGGCCGTCCTGTATTGCCAGAAGCGATTACCGTTACAGTCTTTAAAGTTCCTGGAGAAACCAATACTGACGACTTGTCGCCTGCACCTCATGCTACCACGCGACCGGACATTCCTCTACACGCTTTGGCGATGCTCGAAAGTAAGATGCCTGGGGCTTTGCAAACCATTGCAGACTTGAAGCAAAAAGGTCATCCCGTAGCCTATGTTGGTGATGTTGTCGGTACCGGTTCGTCACGGAAATCGGCGATTAATTCCGTGCTCTGGCACATTGGCAATGATATTCCGTTTGTGCCGAACAAGCGCAGTGGCGGTTATATTTTAGGAGGTGCGATCGCGCCGATCTTCTTCAATACCGCTGAAGATTCCGGCGCATTGCCGATCGAATGCGATGTTTCCCAAATGGAAACAGGAATGGTAATTACCATCCATCCTTACAAAGGCGAAATCACCAACGAAACCGGAGAAATCATCTCCACCTTCACCCTGAAACCCGACACAATCTTAGACGAAGTTCGCGCAGGTGGCCGAATTCCGCTATTAATTGGAAGAACTTTAACCGACAAAACCCGCGCCGCTTTAGGACTAGAACCTAGCACTATTTTCACCCGTCCCACAATCCCAGTAGATACGGGCAAAGGCTTCACTTTAGCCCAAAAAATGGTAGGCAAAGCTTGTGGTTTGTCCGGCGTTCGTCCCGGTACATCTTGCGAACCAGTAATGACAACAGTCGGCTCGCAAGATACCACCGGGCCGATGACTCGAGACGAATTGAAAGAACTTGCTTGTTTGGGATTTAGCGCCGATTTGGTAATTCAAAGTTTCTGCCACACCGCCGCTTATCCCAAACCAGTTGATGTCAAAACTCACCATGAATTACCCGATTTCATGGCAGAGCGCGCCGGCATAGCTTTGCGCCCCGGAGACGGCATAATTCACTCCTGGCTGAATCGAATGTTATTGCCAGATACAGTGGGAACTGGCGGCGATTCTCACACTCGTTTTCCTTTGGGAATTTCCTTTCCTGCTGGTTCGGGATTGGTGGCATTTGCTGCAGCCTTGGGCGTTATGCCTTTGGATATGCCGGAATCAGTTTTAGTGCGCTTTAAAGGTGAATTGCAGCCCGGAGTAACGCTGCGGGATGTTGTTAATGCAATTCCCTATGTGGCAATTCAAAAAGGTTTGCTAACCGTCGCGAAACAGAACAAGAAAAACATCTTTTCTGGGCGGATTATGGAGATTGAGGGCTTGCCAGATTTGAAGGTCGAGCAGGCTTTTGAATTGACCGATGCGACTGCAGAGCGTTCTTGCGCTGGATGCACGATTAAATTGAGCGTGGAGACTGTTTCCGAGTACATTCGCTCCAATGTCGCGCTGCTGAAAAACATGGTGGCGCGGGGCTATCAAGATGCGCGGACGATGATGCGCCGGGTGGCGAAGATGGAGGCATGGCTGGCAAATCCGGTGCTGCTGGAGGCTGATGCTGATGCGGAATACGTTGAAATCATCGAAATCGATCTGAACGAGATTAAAGAGCCAATTGTGGCTGCTCCCAATGACCCGGATAATGTTAAGTTGTTGAGTGAGGTTGCGGGCGATCGCGTTGACGAAGTATTTGTCGGTTCTTGCATGACAAATATCGGTCACTACCGCGCCACTGCGAAGGTGTTGGAAGGTGCAGGGGAAGTGAAAACTCGCCTGTGGATTTGTCCGCCAACTCGGATGGATGAACAGCAACTCAAAGAAGAAGGTTATTACAGCATTTTTGGAGCCGCTGGAGCTCGCACAGAAATGCCCGGATGCAGTCTTTGTATGGGCAATCAAGCACGGGTTAAAGATGCGACAACGGTTTTTTCAACTTCTACTCGTAACTTTAACAATCGCATGGGCAAAGATGCTCAAGTTTATCTCGGTTCGGCGGAATTGGCGGCCGTTTGTTCGCTGTTAGGTCGCCTTCCTACAGTCAAAGAATACAATGACATTGTGTCGAAGAGAATCGATCCTTTTGCTGGTGATTTGTATCGGTATTTGAATTTTGATCAAATTGCTGGTTTTGAGGATGAAGGACGAGTTATTGCTTTGGAAGATATGCCTCGAATTGAGGATATTTTGGGGATTCCCGATGGTGTATTGAGCAAGTAAAAAGCGGGCGGGCGCTCGCCCGCCCTGTGTTTATAATATAAGTAAATGAGAGAAAGGAAAAAAGTAATTATGTCGGAACAAGTTTTAAGCAGCGAAAGCCCAGGTACTGTAAACTCCGCGCCCGAAACTCCTACGGTTGAAGACAAAGAGAGCGATCGCCCCTTAAGCCAGCCCATCGCGGAATTTCTCCGCGTAATTCAGCAAACTCCCAGAGAATATTGGCCGAATTTACTTCAGATAATGCGCTTATTTATGGAAACGGTGACAGTAAAGCCCGTATTGTCCGAGCCTCCCCAGACATCTGAGAAAATAGACATTACTAAACTGTCGCTGGAGGAACGGATACAAAGAAATCAAGGTGCAATTGAATTAATCAATTCATGGATTGAGGAGGGAGATGAACAAGAACAAACAGAAACCGCTGAATATCTCCGTAAAGCTTTAGATGAAGACCGCCTTTCTAATCGGCCATTATTCCCATGAGTAGAGTAATAATTCTCGACTCTGGCCCATTAGGAATGGTAACAAACCCTAAAGCATCCTCTGCTGAAATTCAAGAGTGCAAAGTTTGGCTAAACTCTTTAATGCGGAGGGGCGAAATAATAATTCTGCCTGAAATTGCTGACTACGAAGTGCGACGGGAGTTGATCCGCGCAGGTAAATTAGCAGGTATTCAACGGCTTGATGAATTGAAATTACAATTTACCTACCGTCCTTTGACTACAGAAGTAATGCTTTTGGCCGCTCAGTTGTGGGCTGATTCGAGAAGGAGAGGAAGACCAACCGCAGAACCTAATGCACTTGACGGGGATGTGATTTTGGCGGCTCAAGCAATATTGGAGGCAAGTGAAGGCAATGATGTGGTAATTGCTACAACAAATGTGGGGCATTTGTCGCAATTTGTTGATGCTCGCGAGTGGCGGCTAATTGAGTAATGTTTAAATCGATCGCACTTAGCCAATCCCTGCTATACTTTGAACTACAGATATTTTTGCAGACACCGTTGGCGAGATAAACAGGATGGTGGAAACAGTGGAGACAAGCGAAAAAATTGACGATCGCACACAAACCCGCTACTGGGGCCAAGTTACAGTCATAGACGCGGGCGATCGTTATAAGATCAATCGCATTGAAGTCAAGCCGGGGCATCACATCAGCACCCAAATGCACTATCACCGCAGCGAGCACTGGGTTGTCGTCTCCGGTACCGCTAAAGTTATCTGCGACGACAAAGAGACGATTCTCATGCAGAAACAGTCAACCTACGTTCCCATGAATACTGCTCATCGCGTAGAAAATCCCGGCGTTATTCCCTTGGTGATGATTGAAATCCAAAATGGTGAATACCTCGGCGATGATGACATTATCCGCTTCGCCCAGGATGCTCACGAGTCAGATTGATCCTAGATCCAAATTTGAAGCAATCGCAGACGCCTCGGAAAAGCTTCGCACACCGAACAATGACCTACGCTACGCAGCTACCGGAAACAAGATAAATACTATAATTGAAAATTTAGGGGCAATTTCAGAATAGCCCCTACATTATTATATTAACTTTGCTAAGCACCAGAATTTGATATAGCAATTGGCGATCGTCCTACGGCAAAGAAGCGTTTTTCAAATCTACATTTGCCATATTGGCATTCTTTAAATTAGCACCTGTCAAGTCCGAACCGTTCAAATTTGCACCGTTCAAATTTGCATTGGTCAAATTTGCATCTCGCAAGTTGACTCCCTGTACGTCTATTCCAGCCAAACTGCCACCTCTGAGGCTGACATTAGCTAAATTCGCTACAGACTGGCGAGCATTTTTCAGGTTAGCACCCGCCAAATTGGCGCTTTCTAAATTAGCGCCGATTAAATTAGCGCTGGTGAGGTTGGTATTTTTCAAAGTGGCAATCACTAAACCCGCCAGACTCAGATTAGCGCGAGTCAAATCAGCACCCTCCAAATTAGCCCCGTGCATTTTAGCCCCAATTAAACTCGCACCTTGCAATTTAGCTTGTTTTAGATTTGCTTCGTTCAGTTTGGCTTCGTCCAAATTTGCACCATTCAAATTTGCACCTCTGAGATTCGCACCGCTCAAATCTGCCCCGCTCAGATCAATACCAGCAAGCTGCGCTCCTGTCAAGTCACATTGGCTACATTTTTTAGTTTCTAATAATTGTTTGACTTGTGATACGTTTTCGGCCTTTACTCCCGATGCACAACCCATCACAATTAGCAGCCCTGTTGTTAAAATTCTCAGTTTCATATACCCACCCTCAGCAATATCTCTCTTTTAATAATATCCCACATCATTAAAGAGGTTAGGGTGATCAGTCTCTTTGATAAACTGTGACAATCATCACCCTATTGTGCACAAACTATGCAATAATTATTGACGTTTCAACTCCTCGAAATTCTTGTAAAGAATTATTGCTTTTTCAGGAACCAAAAAGGAAAAGATTGCGTCGGTTCGAGACGGACGCCGGTAATGCTGTTCTGAGCAAAAGTATAGTCCTTATCTTGCCAAAGAGGGATGAAAGGTACATCTTGACCCAGTATGTCTTGAATTTCGCCAAATAGGGCTTTGCGGGTTTCAGGGTTTGTTTCTTTGCGCTCCTTGTCGATCAGTTGATTTACCCGATCGCTATAATAAAACGAACCCTGACTTTGACTTTGACCCTTGGAGCAGCCCCCCGCCTCGGAACCTGTCGCACAATCTAAAAACGGGTGGATGTAATTGTCAGCGTCAAAAAAGTCGGCGGACCAATCCACTAAAACCGCAGGATAAATTCCCTTCTCTATGTTTTGAAACAAAGTCGGAGATTCCACGCTGTTAATTTCTACCTTCATTATCCCGTCCATTTTGAGTTTAGCTTGCGCCTCCATCATGCTCACCACTAAAGCTCGTTTTGTAGAAGCCGAAGCATACCAAATTGGCAGAACGAAAGGATTGGTGGCAGAGTATCCCGCTTTCGTTAAAAGTTCCTTAGCCTTTGTCGTGTTGGCATCACCGTAAAGTTCTTTAAAAACTGGTTTTTGAACGTCGAAGTTTGTGGGAATCAGACTGTAAAGCGGTTGTGCTTGTCCCCGCAGTACGCGCTCGTTAATCACCGGGCGATCCATCACTGCTGCGATAGCCTGTCTGACTTCTAACTTGTCCAGCGGTTTAGACTTGGTATTCAGCGTTATGTAATTAACCGTACTGCTTTCCCCCGCGATTTCCTGCCATTTCCCTTTTTTTGCTCCCTCGTCCAAGCTTTGAACTTGGTCTGCATCCAGAGACAAATAAGCCACATCAACGGCACCAGTCTGAAAAGTATTGAACAAATTTGACGAACTAGAAAGCAGCAAAATGTCAATTCCTTGATTAACCGGCTTTTCCCCCCAATACTTTTCAAACACGTCAAACTTGAGAGAATCGCTGCCGTACTTGGCCAGCTTGTAACGTCCAGTTCCCACAAACGTATCGGGTTTAAATTTACCCTGTCCAATCTCGTATGCTTTCGGAGAAACAGCACACATACCGGAAAATGTCAACAGGGAAGGAAAAGCAGAAAAAGGCTTTTTGAGTTGAAAAGTTAATTCGTATTCGCCCGTGGCTTTTACCGATTCTACTGCATCGCTCAACAACATAGCCGGACTGCCACCATTTTTGATAAACCGCTGCAAGGAAAATTCCATCGCTGCGGCGTTAAACGGTGTGTCGTCGTGAAAAATAACTCCTTGACGCAAGGGGATTGTATATGTCAATCCGTCTTGGCTAACTTTTGGCATTGCCGTCGCTAAGTGGGGGATTAACTCAGTAGTTCCCGACTTGTAAGTGTAGAGAGTGTCGCCCAAATTTCGCAGCAATTGTCCTGATAAGGTTTCGTAACCGTCCGCAGGGTCGATCGTCCGCAATTTCAAGGTTGTGCCAATAGTAACGCGGTTATTAGCATTTTCGCCACTTGCAGTCACCGATCGGCGTGATCCCTGTCCACAACTTGCAGTTAACAAGCAGCACAGAAAGAACAGAGCTATCGCTTTAATCACTGAAGGTTTTATATGTATTCTAGGCTGGTGCTTGTTAATTCCCATCGTTTTTTTTGACACTCCAAATTATTGATTATATTATCAGGACTTACGCGCTTTTAAACTAGAAACCGGATTTATTGATAGATTCTCCTGTAATACAAATATCGCTGCCTAACCAGAGCAAGTTAAAAGCTTAGTGATGTTTGATCGGTTTGATATCCTTCGGATCAATCTTTATCGCTTGCTGGGTCATGAGTGTTCTGGCTAAGAAGTGCGGCGATCGTCTTAATTAATTTATCCGGTTCGATCGGCTTTGCCAGATGTCGGTGAAATCCAGCTTGCAAAGCTTGCTGTTGATTAAACTCACCCGCATAGGCAGTCAGGGCGATCGCGGGAATCTGCCCACCCCGTTCTGGCGGCAGGGCTCGCACTTGCCGCAACAGCATATAGCCATCCATCCCCGGCATTCCAATGTCGCTCAACAGGACATCTGGCTGGAAATTAGTCAACGCTGTGACGGCTTCTTGAGGAACAGCAACAGTCACTACCTCTGCACCTGCATCTTCTAGCAAAAAAGAAATCAACTCTCGCATATCCGGCTCATCATCTACCACAAGTATCCGCATCCCGGATAACGGTTCATCCGCAGTCGATCGTTCCGAAAGTCTTGCAAGAGAGTTTTCTTGTCTTACCTTCCCTGATAGAGGCAGTCTTACGGTAAAGGTTGCCCCTAACCCTTCACCGGGGCTCTGGGCGCCAACGGTACCGCCGTGAAGTTCCACTAGATGCCGCACGATCGCCAGCCCCAATCCCAAGCCACCAAAGTTGCGGGTTGTAGCGCCATCTTTTTGCCGGAAGTAGTCAAACACGTAGGGTAAAAACTCCGGTGCGATACCAATCCCTGTATCCGCCACCGTAATTTGAGCCTGATTGCCAACACGAGTCAAATTCACCTCAACGCGCCCCCCGGCTGAAGTAAATTTGACCGCATTGGAAACAAGATTCCAGACAATCTGCTGCAAACGGCCCGAATCCCCCAAAATTTGTCCAATCTGAGGATCTAACACAGTCCGAATATCAATGGATTTGGCAACAGCAGCCAAATTGACAGTTTCGATCGCCGATTCCACAGTTAAAGCTAAATCGACTGGACGAATATTAAGACTGAGCTTGCCTTGGAGAATTTTCGAGACATCAAGCAAATCTTCAATCAATTCAGTTTGCAGCTTGGCATTGCGTTCGATTGTGGCTAACGCCTGTGCAGTTTTGGCCGCATCCAGCTTGCCAGTTTGCAGCAGCTTTGTCCACCCCAGGATCGGATTGAGGGGCGATCGCAATTCATGGGATAGAACCGCTAAAAACTCATCCTTGATCCGATTTGCCTGTTTTAGCTGTTCCGCTTGCTGCTGCAGTGAATCGTTCAGGTTTGCCCGTTCCAGGGCGATCGCGATTTGGTCACAGATAGAGCCCAGCAGCTCGATTTCAGCAGGCGTGAAGTGCGTCCGAGTCAAACTGGCAAATGAGAGCGTCCCTAATAACCGCCCTTGAGCAATTAACGGTTGACCCACGTAAGCCGTCATGCCCAGTTCAGAGACGGCTTTAGCATTCGGATGAGTAGAGAGTTCGGCTTGATTCAAGACAAGTTGCTGCTGCGTTTGGGCAACCAGTCCACAGAGATATTCCCCTAAATCGATCCATGCGATCGCCTGCGCCCTTTCTTCAGAGATGCCCTCATAGTTTCTCAAATGCAACATCCGGCGGTTGTCTTTTTCTTCCACCATAAAGTTGTAGTAAGAGTGCAGATCGAGTTGCACTGCAAGTTTGCGGAATAGCGTGTCCATCAAAGCCAGAGGCTGTTCTGTCTTCATGAGATCGCGGGTAGTTTCATACAGCAATTGCAGTCGCTCACTTGCTTGCCGTTGTGCGGTTTTGTCCTGCATGATTTTGACAAATCCCTGCAGACAATCCGCTTCATTAAGCAGAGGCATCATCAATCCACTGGCCCAAAAGCGACTCCCCTCTTTGCGGACGTGCCAGCGTTCGTCTTCGGCCCGTCCTTGCACTAGAGCCGTTTGCCTCTCGTACTCGGCTTGTCCTTGTTCGTTATCTTCGGGTGTGAAGATCATCCGCATCGGGCAACCAATTGCTTCTGTCTCGGTATAGCCCAACAGCCGTTGTGCCCCTGAGTTCCAACTGGCAATGATGCCGTTAAGGTCGATGGTGAAGATGGCATAATCTTTGGCGCTTTCAAAGATCAGACGGAGGCGGGATTCACTCTCGCGTAGGTCTTCCTCAGCTTGTTTGTGGTCTTCAATATCAACACAGGAGCCGATGTAGCCCAAGAACTCACCGTCCAATCCGTAGCGAGGAACAGCTTCATCCATAACCCAACGGTATATGCCATCACAGCGTTTCAAGCGATAGTCCATCTTGAACGGTTGACGGGCATCAAAGGCAGTCACATACGTGTCTAAACAGCGCTCAAAGTCGTCGGGGTGGACTCCTTCTGCCCAACCATTGCCCCTTTCTTGCTCGATCGTCCGTCCCGTAAAGTTTAGCCACGGGAGGTTGAAGTAATAACAGAGTTTATCTGTGCCCGACATCCAAATCAGCACGGGGGCGGCATCTGCCATCAGCCGGAACCGTTCCTCACTCTCCCGTAGTGTGGCTTCGGCTTGTTTGCGATCGGTGATATCGTTGACCAGTGCTACAAACCCTTCAACTTTTCCCTGGCTATTGAAGCGGGGAACATAGGTCGCATTGACATAACGGGTTCCACCATCTTTGTAGGGAATTTGGGTTTCAAAGGTCACTTCCTGTCCTGCCAAGACTTGCTCAACATAAGGACGAATCCCTTCATAGCCAGTTTCGCCTAAAACCTCTTGGAGGTGCTTGCCATAGATTTCCGCTGCCGGATGTCCAAACCATTCTTCATATGCTCGATTGTTGAAGCGATAGCGCTGGTCTGAGTCTACAAAGGAAATCAAGGCAGGCACTGCATTGGTGACTAAACGAAGTTCTGCTTCTCGTTGTTGCAATACCTCCTCGGCCTGTTTGCGATCGGTGACATTTCGGAAATAAATGGTAATCCCGTTCGCGGCAGGGTAGGTGCGAACGTCATACCACCGATCGTGATCGGGATAAAAAGCCGTGACTGAAAAAGCCACGCGCTCGTTTGCCACGCGCCGATGAACCCGCTCAAACTCGCTGCCATTGAGTCCTGGGAATTCTTCCCAAAAATTCTTCCCAATCAGAGCGCCCGGAGCGCGGTCTAGCAGAATTTCCGCTGACCGATTCACGTAAGTGAAACGCCAATTCTCATCAAGGGAAAAGAATCCATCATCAATACTCTCTAGAATGTTGCGACTCTGCTCTTCGCTTTGACGCAACGCTTCTTCGGTTTGTTTACGATCGCTGATGTCGATTAATACGCCGCGCATCGAAATTCTGACGCCATCAGCGTTGTAGGCGCAATCGCCCTTTGCCAAAATCCAACGAACGGTGCCATCTGCCCACAGCGTCCGATACTCAATTTCAGTATGCGGTTGATTCGCTTTTAGCTCAGTGATCACGGTGTGAACGAATGGGCGATCGTCCTGATGCACGGCTTCTAAAAACACCTGTATCGACATTGCTGTATTGACGGGTAAACCAAACATCGCTTTGGCTATGTCCGTCAAACTCAGCGTGTCTGTTTCCATATCCCAATACCACAAACCCAAATTGCCGCCTTCGGAAGCCAATCGGAGTTGTTCTTCGCTCTCACGCAACGCCTGGAATGATCGATCGCGCTCAAAGACGATGCTGGCAACTTGGGTGCCGAACTCCGCGAGTTTATGTTCCCAATTAGTCGGCATCCGCGCCTCGCTAAAGCACAGCATCAGCGACCCCATAGGTAGATTGTCGTGCCTGAACACGGGCTGAGAATGGCAGGCTAGAATGCCATGAGCCACGCATAAATTTCGCCATGCTTGCGACCAGCGATCGTCCTTGGCAATGTCGGCGCAGGTCACGGGCTGACCGCTATACACTGCTTCGCCACAGGTTCCAATGCACAAATCGTTAATCGGAGCATCTTGGAGTCCTTCACCAAAAGACGCTGGAAAGTCTGGAGTAATTGATCTCTTAAACGTCAGCCGCTGAGCATCCGCTAGCAGGAAGCCCGCGCGGGTACCCGGATTCAGCCTGGATACTGAGTCACACACGGCTGCCAGACAGTCGTCTAGTGGCTGCCCGAAGGCGATCGACTCCAGCAGTCGTGTCTGCTCGATTAGGAGGAGTTCTGTCTGTTTGCGATCGGTAATGTCAGCAAGCAAAACGGTCAGTCCCCGGGGCGAAGGGTAAATGCGATGGTCATGCCAACCCTTCCAAGGTGAGTACAGATAATCAAACTGGAGTGGCGTTTGTTCGCGCATTGCCCGATGAAACTGCACATAAGCATCGGTGTCAACGGCTGCCGGAAATAACTCCCAAACGTTCTGACCCAGAATCGCTGACCGGGGCATTCCAACCATTTCACAGTAGCGATCGTTGGCATAGGTGTAGCGCCAATCGCGATCGAGGATGTAAAACCCATCGTTGATGGTAGAAAGTACCGTTTCTAGTTGTTCTTTTGCCTCAGTCGCCGCAGCTTGTGCTGCTTCGCCGCGCACCTGTTGTTCTACTTCCATTGCCTGCTGTAAATTTTGCAGGGCTGCTTTCGCGTTTTTTATAGCAGTGCGCCACGATTGATTGAGTGAAGCGCTCAATCCTGCAGCGAGCAAAAACATACCAATCCGAAGAATTGTCTCTACATTAACTATCTGTAAGGAATAGAACGGCTCAATAAAAAAATAGTTAATTGCCAGCGTGGATAAAATTGTTGCCAGCAACCCAGGCCCAAAACTGCCATACCAGGAACTCACCATCACCGCGATGAAAAACAGGGGTGTCGTGGTTGGGTAGATCCACGGTAAAAGCGATCGGGTTAGCGCCAGTGCCAGAGCCACGGAGAGGGTGGCCACACCATAGGGAAGTAGTCGAATATCTCTGAAAATGCTGTTGATTCCCTCTACACTCACCCTTTTTACTCCTTATCCGAAAAATATCTTGCTCGCTGTGCCTTACTGCATTCGCCGTTGCATCTAGCGAATCACCTAACTCATCCAGCAATATGTAAATTTGCTTGAGTGGCAAGCGAGAAGTCGTAGCGTGTCCCTTTTTCCAACGATGAATCGTGGAAAAGGTCATCCCTAATTCATCCGCCAACTTTTTCTGAGACAGGTTCAGCGCTGGCCGCCGTTCTCGCACCAAATTACTGATCGCTGGCTGTTCCGCCCTCAGCCGTTCTATTTTGAGAAGCCTCAGAAGTAACAGCTATAAAGCTGTTTATATTTTACACCTTTGACAGATTCCAGAGGTCAGTCATCACTCTCAAGATATATATCAATCTTTACAGGAGTCGTAAATTTTTCACCCACCCCAACTCTCCCCGAACCTGCAGGGAGAAAGTAAGAAATTCACAAGTGATGCGAGGATTGCTATATGAAGTCAATCGATTTTAGATTTTAGATTTTAGATTTTAGAGGCGACCCCACGGATAAATGCGGGGGCTTGAGGATTTTAGATTTTCGATTTTGGATTGATTCCACGGATAAATCACGTGGCGGGTACCACCTTTGAAATTCCTGGTCAATCTTAGGATCGCGAATTAAATAATTTACACTCTTGAAAGTGGGGAGTAGGGGATGGGCACTCTTAGCCCGCCCTTTCTGGACGGGCGGGACGCCCATCCCACAAGAACCATCACGCATTGTAAGTTATTTAATTCTCATTCCTTAAATCTCAAATAGACTAGCTTGCTTTAAATTCCTTTGAGGAGCGATCGCCAATCCCGACAGCGTTTCAGGTAAATGCGAGCTACATGATCGCTTGGATTTGTTCGCAAACACTCTTCAAATAATTTTCCCGCTTCTCGGAAGTCCTTGCGATCGCACAGTAACATAGCTTCATTATACACAGACAAATTTGCTAGCTTTGCCGACAAACTTTCCGGCGGATCTGCATCAAATACCTCATAAACTACCACATATTGAGATTTTCCTTTTACCTGCACTTTATCCACAATTCTAATAGCATAATCGGTGGGATTTCGCAACCGTTCCAAAGTCTGCTGAGAAATTAACAGAGGTACGCCGTAATCTTTGGTCAATCCTTCAATGCGAGATGCTAAATTAACAGCATCGCTAATCACAGTGCTGTCCATTCGGCTTGTACCCCCGACTGTCCCCAGCATCAAAGAACCCGAATTAATGCCAATTCCAATTTGAATCGGGATGTAGCCGACGCCTTGACGGTATTCGTTATAATTTTTCAGGATATTTAGCATTGCAATACCCGCTTTCACTGCATCATCTGCAAAGTCACTAAACAAAGCCATAATTGCATCGCCGATGTATTTGTCAATAAACCCGTTATTGCTAGTAATCGCAGGCTCCATCCGCGAAAGGTAAGCATTGATAAAATTAAAATTTTCTTGGGGATTCATAGTTTCTGAAAGCGTCGTGAAATCGCGAATATCCGAAAATAGCACCGACATTTCCTGCTGCACTTGGTCGCCTAAATTGACATCTATAATACTTTCATATCCCAACAGATTTAGAAATTGGTGAGGCACAAATCGCCCATAGGCATCAGTTAAGTCTGATTCTGCATCCAGGGATTTTTCCAAGTTTTGATTAAGATCAAATAGTTTCTTAATAAATAAATGGCGATCCGCTTCAGCTTCTTTGCGTTCCGTGACATCTTGAAAAACTGCGATCGCAAAAGCAACTTTGCCACCCTCGTCAAAAATTGGCGTTCCCCAAATCTCAAGGGGAATTTTCTTGTGGGGTTGATGAATTTCCAGATTTTCCGCCGTCGCGTTTTCGCCCCTCAAAGCTCGGACGATCGGCAAATTCTCGAAAGGGTAAATAGTCTCAGTTCCCGCAATATAAATTTGATAAGTTTCGGACAAATCCTCAACAGAATTCAATGGCAAAACTCCTTGACCGAGTAACTGATCTCCGGCGTGATTTACGTAGTAAGGTTTGCCTTGAGAATCCAGCACGAGCACACCTATGGGAATCGCTTCGAGAAATTGAGCCAGCTTGATTTCGCCTTCGCGCACCGCCTCGAATGCGCGAGATCGCAACTCTGTTTCAACTGTATCGGAATGTTGAGCAGTAGTTTCCAGCAAGATTTCCAGATCCGCTTTTTCCTCCTTCAAGTCTTCCACTTGCTGGCGCAATCTTTCTATCTCTAAAAGTAGCTGTTCTCTAGATGGTTGTTCTTCCAGCATAACTCGAGAATTTGCGCCTTGACTAACAAAAAATTGCTCAACATCTCGCACCCTAAAAGTAATCGTATTTCTAGAGAAATTCCAACTGTAAACCAGGCATCAGGCGCTGGAAATTTCTCAAAGATTTACCGTGCCAACCTATGCTTTGAGAGCCTTGTACCGCCATTTGCACCTTGGCTGTTTTGCGTACATGGATAATAAACTTCGATAGCATATTGATGCCCGAACTGTTCAAAAATTCTAACTGCTCCAAATTCAGGATAATTTTTGTCGGTTCCACGTCGGCAACCTGAGTCAGCAACTGCGCTATCGGCGCGTACTCAGCAGGCCCGCTTAGCCTTAGAGAGCCAATAAAACTCACGGTTGCCGTTGCTGGATCGTAACAGATCTGGTAATCTTCTGTATAAATTTCCATAGCCACAAAAAAAAGTTCCTTCGATATTATCGATCGCTAGCGTTGCTTATACTGTTAATTGCACCATAGTTGTCACCGCAATTACTTCCGGGTCTTTGTGCACGGTCTGGAATTTCCAGCCAAGTTTGGCGGTATAATCGGTGAGCATGGTCAACAAACCCAATCCAGAATTGGTACAGTTGTCGTCAGCAGCATTTTTTTCTAACCGCTGAATGTAAAGTTCGCTTGGCTCGGAGGTCAGCAACTGGTGAATATAAGCCTGAAACTTGTCCACCGCTTGGGGAGAGATGCTGTTAGCAACTGAGAAAATCACTCCGTCGCTCTCTAATTGCAGTTTAATAGCGATCGGGTACTCCGAGGTTTCATCATTAAACTTCATGGCATTTTCCAATAACTCGTTGGCAATGTAGCTAACAGCGCTTTTTATTTCAGCTTGTCTTTCTATTGTCGAGGGTTCATCTTGGTTGCCCGGAAAAAAAGTCGTCAGGTAGTCAGCCAGAAAATCCGCCGACAAACCGTTGTTTCGCCACCGCTGCTTGAGAGGAACCGAACTGGGAGAAAATCCCATTATTAAGTATTCTTGGCTAGCGGGCTGCTCGATGAAATCGCCGAAAATCTGAGTCATATCGCTGTAAGAGCTAAAGTTTGAAATGACGGGGATCACTGAATATATTTTAAACTTTAGGAGGGATATGCAAGTAGTTATTTTTGTTTGAGTACCAGCAATGTGATGTCGTCAAAAACTTTTTGTTCGCCGATGTGCGATCGCACGTCCTTAATTACAGCGTGCCTGATTTCGGCAGCCGAACGCTGCCAATTAATCTCTACTACCTCAATTAACCTCTTTAAACCATAAAGCACTTTATCCATATTTTTAGCTTCCGTAATCCCGTCCGTGTATAGTACAACCACATCTCCTGAACGCAAATGCACAATTTTCTCAGCAACAAATTTATCAATATCTACATCCAGCCCGATCGGGAAACCCAAATCGATTGTATCAAACCGCTCGACAGAACCGTTACACCGCACAACAATCATTTCTTCATGCTGGCCACTCAACTTCAGCATCCCCTCCTCATAGTCTAGCAAAGCAAGGGTGGCATTTTTATCGGATTTCATGCGCTGCACATTATCGTAAATTACACTGTTAATAGCACTTAGAAATCTTACTGGGTCTGGTTCATTGTATGCGAGCAAAGTTCGCACTGCCGTTTGAACCATAATCATTAAAACGCCGCTCTCCAATCCGTGTCCCGTCACATCCCCAATGCCAATTTTCACTCTACCTTTGTGTTGGAGTACGTCGTAATAGTCGCCCCCTACTTCCTCAGCAGCTTCCATAAATCCCGCAATATCTAACCCCACAACTTCATTGAGTTCTAAGTCTTTTGGCAGCAGCATCTGCTGAATCTTGCGAGTAACATCTAGTTCAGCGCTCATTCGCATATTTTCAGCTTTTAGGCGATCGTTGAGAATAGTAATTTCTTGATTTGCACCAACTAAGGCATCGGCAATCTTGTTAAACGCACCCACAACTTGCCCCAGTTCATCTCTGTTATCCAAAATAATTTTGTGGTCTAGATTGCCGCTTGCCATCTTTTTTGCAGCTTCGTCAAGGACAAATACAGTTTGCATAACGCTTCTGTAAAAACTTACAAATAAATAAGTAACTAGGGCTAAGGTTATTAACACAAGAATAGAAATTATGCGTTTTTTGGCAACAAAACTATCAATGCGTTTTTGCAGAAGAAAGTTTAATTCATTGAGGGTTTTGTCCCACAGTTCAAAACTCGAATTCAGAACTAGATCGCTCCCATCGAGATAGGCATAATATTCCACTAAGGCTGTGGGATAAATCAGTTTATCTATTTTCACAGTTAGCTGCTCTACTACGGAGTTAAATTTGGTCAAATCGTCGCTTAATTTCTGTCGCAGATTCCCGTGAGGATTATTACTAAATCCTACCTCCATATTGATGGCTAAATCCTGATTGATTTCTCTCAGTTTGCCTGCCCAAGTAATTAGTTTTGCTCTTTCTTCAGGTGTGGCATCGGAACTCAAGCTGTTTTTGTGAGAAATAAGCCTAATCTCTGACAAGATTTTTTGGATTTCTGGAATCTTCAGCAAAGTAGCATCCATCAAATAATAGGTATCTAGATCGGGGTCTAAAATTAGATTAGAAGTATTGCCGACGTGAGCGCTCAGTCTATTAATCTCTGCAGCTAAGCGTTGATATACCAAATCGTAAGTTTCTAAACTCCACTGGCTGCGGCGAAGTTTTAAATTTTGCCAATCTTGATAAATATTATTAAATTTATCACGGGACATTAATATGTTTCCAAGCTGGCTATCTGTATTTGCTAGGGCTTGAAAGTTCTTGTCTATCTTGGCTTCTAAATAGTTTCTGCATTCTGAATTACTTAAATTAGGATTTAAGCTCTGATAATTTAACAGTTGAAGTTTCGGTATGTATTCCCTCAACTGGCGTAGCGGGCGCAGGTATTGATTACCGTAGATTTCTTTTTGAGAAAAATCAACCCTGCTGTTAATTTCGGAAATCAGCAGGTACATGACCAAGGTTAAGGGTATTGCAAATAGAAAACCGATCAGGAGAAATTTTTTAGGATAACTCAGCCGATTCATTAAATGGATTCCCAGGGATTTTCTGTTCATAATCGAGAGATTTCAAAAATATTGTACAAAAAAAGTAGCGTTTGCTACTAAAGTATTTTCGGGGACGATTGCTCTAGAAAACCACACTGCTAATACAATTAATCAGCGATAGCTGATTTAATTTCTAATGCCTTTTCGTCCTGTTGCAGCAAATTTTGCGGCATCCCTGTGATATCCTTGGCTCAGCTCGCCTCCCACAGTCTAAAACACGTTTAGCAGTTTTGGAACGCAGAATAGTAATTTGTACTGAGAGTTGGGGGCAGGATTAGAGGCTTTTAAGAATATTTACTTAAGCATAAATTTTTCTTAATACCCTGAGACAAAAAGTAAAAATTAAGTAATAACTGGGTAGTGCAAGTTTCCTGAAACACAACTGCAGGCGGCGAGTAGAAAATACTTGCGCCGCACCAGCAACCAGCAGTCAAGTGGGTTCTGCACAAAGGAACCAATAGCACCAGCAATAGTGTCTAAATAAGTATCTGCAGTTGAGTGTTCAGGAGCGATCGCGCATTGTGTAAAGTGAGGCAGAGGGCGTATGATGAAAAGAATCTCCAAAAATAAACTTCAAAAAAATAAACACCGAGACCAAAAGCAGCCCAATCCTGTAATCTTGGCTTTGGTGCTGACAGGAATTCTGGTATGGGAAATGTATCCGGCGCTAAGACACACCGCTGCGGCTAACGCGGGCGCCCTCAAAGATTCCCTTGCCCAGTTGGAAAGGCAACAGCAGCAAACCGCGCAGCAATTTTCCTCAGCCGCGGTGCCCCAAACAATCAGCTATTCGGTATTGGCACTTAATACACTCACTTCCGAACCGGGGAATTTCGCCGAGGGTACGCGCAAAAATCCCCCGAAGCAATTGCCCGCAACCGTAGCAGAAGCAGTTCGCCGAGAGTTGTCGGGCTCCACTGGCATTGCTGCTGACAAGTTGAAAATAACGGAATCAAGCGGACAAAGTTGGCCGAATACTTGTTTAGGACTCTCGAAAGCGGATGAAATTTGCGGTCAAATGATTGTCGAAGGTTGGCGGGTTGTGGTTTCTGATGGTAGGCAAACTTGGGTTTACCGCACTAATGCTAGGGGAAATATCTTGCGTTTGGAAAAAAAGTTAGTTAAGTAAATGTACCCCTGGGAAATGAAATATAAGTTTCCTTTTGGAACAGGCATCTTGCCTGTTCCACAAAGAGTGAATTTTCTTGTGGGAAGTTTCTTGTGGGCTTATGGGAATAGGCAGGATGCCTGTTCCCATAAGAGTGAATTTTCTTGCGGGAAGTTTCTTGTGAGGTGGGTACGTCTACCCCTGATATCAATTTGGGAGTTGGTTTCTTTCTATGATGCCGCCGCCCAACAGCACATCGCCGTCATACCAAACAGCCGCTTGTCCGGGGGTAATGCTCAACTGCGGTTCGTCAAAAATCAACTTAACTCTTATACCGCCGGCTTTTTCCTCTTCTTGAGAGGATTCCACTGGAATAATTGTAGTCGGGACGGGTTGCGATCGATATCGAATCTGTACCTGAGCCCGAATCGGAGCCGTCGGTGCAGCCACAGAAACCCAATTCACTTTCTGGACTGTACATTCAGATTCTACCGCCAACTGTCGATCGCCCACAATTACCCGATTGCCAGCAGCATCAAGTTCAATCACGTATAGCGGTTCCGGTGCAGCAATCCCTAGTCCCTTCCGCTGACCGATTGTGTAGTGATGCACGCCGTCATGCTGCCCGAGTACCCGTCCTGACTTGTCCACAATGTCACCCTTTTGCGGCGCAATGTACTTATCCAGAAAAGCCCGCATCGAACCGTTACTTTCCACCAAGCACAAATCCTGACTTTCCGGCTTATCAGCAGTTGTCAAGCCAAATTCCGCCGCAATTCTGCGAGTTTCTGTCTTGGTAATTCCCCCCAAAGGAAATTCCGTACCCGCCAACAAATCCTGTGTTAGATCGTACAAGAAATAAGACTGATCTTTTGCAGGGTCGATCGCCCGCAGCAACTGATAGCGACCTGTAGCAGCATCGTAAGTAATCCGAGCGTAGTGGCCTGTAGCGATTTTTTCAATTCCGAGTTCTTCGCGAGCAAACTTAAGCATTGGCCCGAACTTCACAGTTTTATTGCACTGCGAACAAGGCAGAGGTGTAACTCCTGCACTGTAACCCTCCACCAAATAATCGACAATACTTGCCTGAAAAACATCGCGGCTGTCAACAATGTGGTGGGGAACGCCCAAATCTTCGCAAATTTTAGCTGCATCGACCATTCCCTCAGAGCAGCACTGACCTTTGCCCTTCATCAACCACAGCGTTAAACCCACCACTTCATATCCCTGATGGTGTAAAATTGCGGCTGCTGCGGAACTATCGACCCCGCCGGAGAGGCCTACAACAATCTTGTTCATGATTCTGAGAGAAATTGCTATTTTACTGTGAGTTAGTTCGATCGAGCTAATTTATTATACCACAAGTATACTACAACTTGCCACTGCTGCTGTTAGCTGAAATTTTAGCACTAATATGACTATTCAAAAATTTGTTGTCACCGCCGACCAAATGCGGCAAATAGAAACCAGAATCTTTGCTGCTGGAATGCCAGTCGCAGCTTTAATGGAAAAAGTCGCGGGACTGATTGCCCTACGAATTCAGGAGCTTTTGAAAGTCGAAGGAAGTTCGGCAACTAGCAGTGTACGGGATTTAACGGATAGAAGAAAAAGGGAAGAAGGGAAAAATCTTGTTAATTCTCAATTGCCAGTTATCGGCGTATTGGTTGGGCCCGGACACAACGGCGGCGATGCTTTGGTTGTGGCCCGTGAATTGCATTTTCAAGGTTTCCAAGTAGTTATTTACTGCCCGTTTTCTAAACTAAAAGAACTAACAAAAAATCACGCTGATTATGCCCGTTCTTTAAATATTTCATTTCTTGACAAAATTGAAAATCTAAAAAACTGCACTTTGCTCGTAGATGGTTTATTTGGCTTTGGATTAGAACGAGAAATTAATAACGCTACCGCAGCAGCTATTGACGAAATAAATAATTTAAACATACCCATTTTAAGTATAGACATTCCATCGGGAATTCATACAGATACCGGAGAAGTTTTGGGGACGGCAATCCGGGCAAAACATACATTATGTTTGGGTTTGTGGAAAATGGCATTTCTGCAAGATAGAGCGTTAGAATATATAGGGAGTTCCGAATTAATTGATTTTGATATTTCCGCAGCAGATATTGCAGCAATATTGGGTGAAACGCCAGCGATACAACGCATTACACAAGCCTCGGCAACTCAGCATTTGCCGTTACCCCGATCGCCAATTTCGCACAAATACACCAACGGTCACTTACTAATTATTGCAGGTTCCCGCCGCTACAGCGGAGCCGCAATTTTGGCAGCATTAGGAGCAAGAGCAAGCGGCATCGGAATGCTGTCAATTGCTGTTCCTGAGTCGATTAAACCGATGTTGAGCAGCCAGTTGCCAGAGGCATTAGTTATAGGATGTCCCGAAACCCAAAGCGGTGCAATTAGCGAGTTGCCAGTAGCAATTGATTTGGGAACTTATGATGCGATCGCTGCAGGGCCAGGTCTGACATTGGAAGCGGCAATCGCTGTAGAATCTGTAATGGAGAGCGATCGACCTCTGGTTTTAGATGCTGACGGTTTAAATATCCTCGCTCAACTCGGCACAGTCCCGATTTTGTCGGAACGTTCAGCACTGACAATTATCACGCCTCACCCTGGCGAATTCAAGCGTTTATTTCCCGACTTAGCCGACGAAAGCGGCGATGATCGAATTGCTGCAACTCAAGCAGCAGCTCAGCTTTGCGGCGCAACGATATTGCTCAAGGGAGCGAGAGTTTGCATAAGTTGGAAGGATGAGGACGATTCCCTACCGGATAGCTACGCTTCACGTAGCATCACCTACCTCAATCCCGAAAGCACCCCAGCCCTCGCCAGAGGCGGCAGTGGCGACGTTCTCACAGGCTTGTTAGGGGGACTATTAGCAACTGCGATCGCCCGCAAATCCCCCCCCCAATCAGTTGCAGCAACAGCAGCTTGGTGGCACGCTCAAGCCGGAATCCTGGCTGCCAAAGAACGGACGGAATTAGGAGTAGATGCCTTTACTTTGACACAGTATTTAATTCCAGCTTTGCGAGAGTTTGCGGAGTAAACAATCAACAGTAATGGGTAGGGTGCGTACCCCGCATCTTTGTATTTGGTAGGGTGTACACCGTGCACCTTACCCCTTGGTTTGTAGTGACGACAGAAGTCCTCATAAAAATATTGCAACTTGCATTCCTGACGACCTACCCACGGGTAACTCAAACGAGTGACACTCACATGAGTGACACTCCAAAAAGTGACTGTGCATTCACAAATCCCACCAGTTATACCTGAAATATCAAAACCAAAACTTAAATGTTGAGAGGAACCACGTTATGTACACCGAAGAAAGAAGCTTGAACAATGAAACTATGGCTCTTGTCGCCGATACTACTGCTCAATCAAGTCTGGCATTTGCTGAAACCACTGGAGTAAACAAACCCACTTTACAAATGGGTTCAACAGGTCAAGCTGTCAAGGAATTACAACAGCTTCTATATCATTGGGCATATTATTTCGGGCCGATTGACGGTATTTTCGGCGTCCAAGTTCAAAACGCCGTCAAAGGTTATCAACACCGCGTCTTTTTAATTGAAGATGGGATTGTCGGTTCCCTGACTTGGCAAGCACTATACTCTGGTGCACCTGTGAATATGCCGACCCTCATGAAGGGCAGTTCTGGCAATGCTGTTAAAATTGTTCAGAATGTCTTGAAAATCAATGGATACTATTTCGGCTTCATTGACGGATTATTCGGGCCGATGACAGATGTAGCAGTGCGACAATTGCAAATTAGCGTGGCTTTACCCCAAGATGGTATTGTCGGCTACAGAACTTGGCACGCCCTCAGCAAGTTACCGCACTAATGACTGGTTGGATTCACTTTATGTGATGACAAAAAATCGGTAGCTCAATTAGGGATTTAGGCTTTGCCTAAGTCCCTAATTATCGTTAAGGGTAAGGCAGCGCGCGGGAAGGGCGATCGCAAATTCTGTTACCGTTCCCGGCGATGAAAAATATGCTCAACTTCCCCGTGTTTTTTTGTTACTATATCGTAGGAAATTGGGACTCACAAGCCGGTTTATTTCCCTTGAGCTTTATTTATATAGCAAAACCATTTGATTTGTAAACAATCGATTCAATGATCACAAGTGTTTCAGGTGGTTCTACATTCACGACTCAAATAGACTTGCTATAAATAGTTTCACTCATAAAAATATGAGTGCGATACTTACCTAAAAAGACTTAGGCATAGGAGGCTTATTCCCGGTTTCTACGAAAAATTCCAGGTTGAGTAACGAGAAATCTAGGAATCAACCGGGTTTTTAAGCCAAGCGCGCGCAAGTCACTAACTAGCCTTTGATGAACTTTTCTAATTTGTGAGCCATCTTCTCGACAATTCCCTCTGAAGTATCTGCAGCCGATGATTCAGCTTCAATACGCTTGACCACATCCTCTGAAAGATTCAGCAACGTGACTAATTTGTGATAAGCTGCGGCTTCTTCAGCGTTAATTTTTGGTTCATCGGGAGTGCGAGAACTAGAAGAAATCACTTCATAGCCGAGTTGCAGGACTAATTCCCTTTCATCTTGAGTTTCTAGTTGACCGATCAACTCATCAAGGGGAATATTTTGCATGATGTAATCCCGCAGTTCTTGTTGCATTTGTTGTCCGTCGGTATCTGGGGCAAACAAACGACAAAAGCGATCAAGCATTAAATTAACTTCTTCGGTAGCGAGTTCGCCGTCTGCCCATGCCATAGAAGCAACAATTCTCAGCAGATTCATCTGGCGGGGCGTAATTGATGGAGGAGGTGGGGTTTGCATAATCAAAATTGGTAATTGGGAATTGGGAATTGGGAATTGGGAATTGGGAATTGGGAGTTCAGCTTGATTCCTTCTAGTTTTTTCTTTCCGGTTCCCCTTCATTTATGTCACAATTTTGATAGAGGAACTCCCAGCCATCCAGTAAAGTTTTGTTTCTGAATAGTAGTGGGCTTGTCCACAGGCACGATCGAGTAACGGCCAGGCAGGGGCGGCGCGAGAGTCACACGACGAGTCCGCAGTTCGTCTTGGTGAAAAACTGTCACCTCTATTGTGTCCCCCGGCTGATAATCTTTAAGCCTCTCGCCTGCTTGTTCTGAATTTACCCGAAAACCTTCGATCGCCAGCAACTCGTCCCCAGCGTCAATTCCCGCCAATTGTGCCGGAGATCCTACTTCGACAAATTTAACCATTTCCCGTCCGTTTTCCGTTCCCAACGTCCAACCGATGCGAGGGTTTCGGTCAGTTTCATCTACCGAAATTTGCAGCCCGAAAGGTTCCAGATACTTGTTGTAAGGCAACTCTTCTGTGCCGTCTATATAGCGCGCAAAAAAGTCGCTCAAATCGATGCCGGCGACGGACTCGATCGCACTTTGCAACTCTTCGGGAGTAAAGCCTATTTCTGCGGGCAGCGAAGCAGAATTTAACTTTCCGTTTGATGTCAAATGCGCCGACTTGCCGTCTGTTTCCGACTTCAGGTCAAAATCGCCATTTTCAGCCGAATTAGCCTTGCCAAACTGCTGCCACATTAAACGCATCACATCGTCCAGAGATCGCTCATTGCCGTGTCTGGCTCGAATCAACAAATCGAGCAAAAATGAAACTACTTCCCCTTTCAAATAATAGGAAATCTGTGAATTGTCGCTGTTAGAATCCCGGCGATAAAGTTTAATCCAAGCATCCCAGCTCGACTCACTCAGAGGCTGCACGTTCCGCCCCGGAGTCGTCTGCAAGCGAGTAATTTCCTTAGCCATACCTTGGAAAAAACCTTTGATGCTGTAGAGACCCGCTCGAAAAGGAATCACCAAATCGTAATAACTGGTAGTGCCTTCAGAGAACCATAAAGAAGGAGTATAATTCTCTTTTTCGTAGTCAAATACTTCCAGAGCTTTCGGTCGAATGCGCTTGACATTCCACAGGTGAAAAAACTCGTGAGCCACCAACTGAATAAAGCGTTCATACTTTTCCTTAGCCCGAAAACCGAAACGCGGATAGTTGAGAGTGCAACTCTCCTTGTGTTCCAAACCGCCAAAACCTGAACTGGACAAATGCAGGAAAAACACATAGCGTTCGTAAGGTAAACCGCCGAACATTTTTGCCTCGACTTCGATCACTTTTTGGATGTCTCGAATCGCCCGTTCCGGTTCTAAATTGCCTTTTCCCCAAACAACTAGCTGGTGGGGTTTTCCCATCACTTCAAACTCGTACACTTCGTGATAGCCAATCTCAAAAGGACTGTCTACTAGAGTGTCAAAATCCACAGCAGCGAAAGTAAGATTTTGGCCAGAAACAGGTGGCAAAGTAGTAACGGTGCGCCATTGGGGCTGCGGTGGCACAACCTTCACCGTGTAGCAGTTGCGCTCAAAACCGGGCAAGAAAAAGCACAAAGCCGCCGGATTGAAATAACCGTGAGTCGAGTCTAAATGATTGGTTCGCACTGTCAGTTCGTTGGCAAAAATGCGGTAGAAAACCGTGACATCTGACACCAAATTTGTCTCAATTTGCCAGTGATTTTTACTGAGCTTGCGCCAAGGTAAAGCACGCGCGGCGTAGCTATTTGGTAGGGAATCGCCCGCCTGGGAGCTAAAATCTTGCAGGTGGCGGGCGTACTCTCGAACCAAGTAAGAACCGGGAGTCCAGACAGGCATTTTTAAATCCAGAACCGGCTCCGACCAACCTTGCACGCGCAAAGTTACTTCAAAGAGATGGGATTCAGGATTGGGCATCGCCACCGAATATTGAATTGTCGGTGCTGTTAATTGCACCTGACGGTGGCCGGCAGCGGACGAGGTATCCTCATAAGTAACATCAGTCATTGACTTGCCAAATTAATCAAGTGCTTGAGGTTGATCAAATGGATAGTTTCGCGGTCTGGATCGATTTTGATCCAACCTTTACTATCGAGTTTTTCCATAATTTTGCTGGTTTCATCTAGGGTGATATCTGTGACATCAGCTAAGTCTTCATAAGGAATATTGAAGATATCTTTGCCCTCAGCAGTTTTCTGACCGTAGTTTTCTGCCAGCTCGACTAAAGTATTTGCTAGTTTAACCGCTGGCTGGCGGTTTCGGAGTTGATAGCGGAGATTGGTTTGGCGGAGTCGCCGTACCATCAGTTGCAGCATCCGGTGGTGCAATTGCGGATCTTTAAACAGGGTTTGGATAAATCGCTGAGCTGTGACGCTGAGCAGCCGCACGGGCGATAGAGCAAGCACGTCATTCGATCGGGGAGATTCGTCCAGAATGGCCATTTCGCCGAAGAAGGCACCCCGTCCTAAAATAGCCATTGATACAGCTCGATCGTTTGACAAGCGGCGGACTTTTACCCAGCCAGACACGACAAAGTAAATCGCGTTGCCCCAAGAATCCTCCATCACCACAGCTCGGCCCGGGGGATACTCATGCTTGACCGCATTTGATAGCAGCCCTCCCAAGGTTTCTGGGTTAGCACCCTTAAATAGAGGGAATAGCTCACTGAAAGCTTCTGTCTTCATGCAAACTCGCGGAGGTGGGAAATATGATTAGGCGACACCCAACAGCTAGGGAACGATCGATGTTTGGGAACACAAACAATCCGTTGCTCCTTTAATTGATGATAAGGGTGCAGAGGCTCGGTTCACGTAAAATTGGTAGATTCTTTAATCTTAAACGGGTTTACAAGCCTGCCACTGCCTGTTGAACTTTGCCCAACAGAGGTTCTATGTATTCCGGCCAGCCGATCGCAATTGACTGCGTGTGGGCCAGAGTCTCCGGCTCGATCGCATCTTTAGTCCACCTCAGCGGTTGACCTTGCAAGTCGCAACAAACCAATCCGGCTGCTTTTGCTAAAGCCAGAGGGCCGACGGTATCCCACACTTTAACTCTGCCATTGAGATACAGATACAAACCAGCTCGACCGAAGATAACTTCCATCACTTTTAAGCCAAAGCTGCCCAGCGAGTAAAATTCTGCTCCGGGGATGCTTTGGGCGATCGCCCTGGCGTAGTTTTTCTGGTCTTTGTCTCCGAGAATAATTTTACAATTTTCCGCTGTCAGAGCCGGGGGTTTGCATAGCGAGATCGGCTGCGGCGCTTGGGTTCCCACAGTTTGGAACAATCCCCAATCTTTGCCGCCAAAATACATTTGGTCAAAAGCCGGGGCGTAGAGCCAGCCGGCCACAGGTTCGTCCTCAAGCAGCAGCCCCACCATCGAAGCGTAGTGTAGTTTTCCCCGAATAAATTCTTCTGTCCCGTCCAGGGGATCGATGCACCAGAGGCGCTGGTAATTAGCCCCGTAAGCTGCTCTGGAGGAGCTGTTTTCCTCGGTGATCCAGCCGTCTTCAGGAAACAAAGCGCTAAATGCTGCCGATAGTTGTCGGTCTAGGTATTGATCGATACTCGTCACGTAGTCGTTGGGCCCTTTCTCTGAAACTTCAAAAGGTTCGGCTGCTAGCTTGTAAGCTTCTTGACCGCTCTCGCGCAGGGTGTAGCGAATTTTTTTGTCTTGCTCTGGAGAAATATACATGAGGTTAAACATAAATTTTTTAGCTAACTTCAGCATAAAAGCTTAAGTCCTTGGAATCGATGGAATCGATCGGCCTGTGTCACTGTTTTTGATTCGTACAGGATTTGCGTGCGGGTGTCGATCAACCCGGTTTCCTAAACATCAGCACCGTTTGCGGTAAAAATTAGCGGTTTTTCTCAAGATGCTAAGGCTTTATCGCAAGCTTTCCCCGATACTATGCCAGAAAATATGTCCCGCAAGTTCTACGAATGGCCGGATTTAGTGCAGCTTTACCGCGATGCAGACGTAATTGCAGTTTGTTTGGTAGACAATAAATATGCTGCTGGAGTGCAGGTTTTGCTGGAAGCCATGGCCTGCAAGCGGCCGGTCGTCATTACTCGGACTCAAGGTATCGTCGATTATTTAGCGGCCCCGCATATTGCCAAAGTCGTAGATGTGGGAGAGGCAGCAGGTTTGCGCGAGGCGATCGTCCGTCCATTTGCTAAAAAATCCTCAAGAAGCTGAATCTCAAGTGCAGCGGGGCTACGAAATGGTTGTGAACCAGCATAGCAGCGAACTTTATATCGATGTTTTGGTCGAGAAATTGCGATCGCTTTAATAAAAATGTATGGTGCGCCTCGGCGCACCATACATCACGCCCGGAGGATGCACAATGCACACCTTACTGATATAGATAAAAAGCCCAACTATTTATTACCTAAATCATATTTAAAAAATAATAAATTATGAGTTGCAGTTCCTAATTAAATTTCACAGCAGTTACGTACCTACTAAATAAACCGGGTTTTAAAAAGATAATCGAAAGCCTTAAGGAATTACTTTCGTTTATCAAACCCGGTGTCTGTGCCTAAAACGGTTTCACTCAAAACTGAGAAATCAAAACTATTAAGACTCCCGTCCACTCGCCCACTTATCCCGCCATTTCACAGTCCCTTCCGAAACTAAAACCCAGCGGCGGCAAACCAGATTTTCTCGCAGCGGCGACAGTCCTTCCCGTAGCAGCGCATACTTATAAGAAATTAACTTCCCGGCACTTTCATTAAAAGGAATTTCCCCGAACCAAGTATTAGTATTGATATACTCCAACGGGAAACCCTTACTAATATCCCAATTCCCCAGTTCAGGACAATCTCCAATCACCACAATTCTTTCCCCAGGCTGAGTTCTAACGCTGTTAAGCTGCGCCCGCACAATAGTTTTCGCCTTAACTCGCTCGCCGACGCGGCTAAAAATCATTACTTCCTGCGAACCCAACTCAAGGTTGTACAGCATCCCATCTTTAACTTCAAACTTGCGGCGCGATAAAACCTCCGTATGCTCTCCATCAGGCAGCTCAGTATCAACCTCTTCAATTGTTGTAACATAACTGCCACGATTCATCGCTACAAACACCACGGAATCGCGATAGCGGCGCACGTAACAATAAACATCAGGAGTTAGATATTTTTGCCACTGACTCCCCATCGAAATAGCTGGATTCAGCCGCCGCAATCCAGACAGCAACCGCACATCTCGGTAAATCGGCGCATCAGTATTCCACTTTTCCATCATGGGGCGGTTGTAGGGGTCATTTCCCCCATCTGTATCATCGTGCAGATACTGTTCAGTGCCGTAATAAATGCAGGGAATACCGCGAGTCGTCATAATTAAACATATCGCCAAATGCAGCATTTCTGGATCTGGATTCAACGACTGAAACCTGGGCATATCGTGGTTGTCAATAAAAGTAATCAACTCCGTCGCCCCGTAGTAGCGGTGATCCAAATTCAGGACATCTTGGACTAACTTAAATCCCGCGCCCGCACCCTTCCCCAATACTTCTCGAATTGCCACGCACAGACCAAAATCTAAAATAGTCATCCCCGACTCGTTGGCAAATTCCACAGAACGATCGTTTCTCGGGTCGCTGTAAATCCATTCTCCAAAAATGAAAACATCAGGTCTATGTGTTAAAATGTCAGCATTAAATTCCTGCCAAAACCAAATAGGCATATGCTTGACTGTATCAACCCGCAAAGCATCAACACCTCTGTCCAGCCATTGTTTAATTGCTGATTTAATGTAATTCCGGTAGGCAATATTGTTTTCATTGAAAGTTGCTAAACCAGACAGTTCGCAGTTTTGAACTTGCCATTCATCTTCCCAGTTTGTGACTTCGCCATAGTGGTGATACCAGTCATCGTCATCGTCGTTAAAGTCAGCTATTTTTACGCCGTCGTCATAGAGTTCACCTTTTTTACCACTAAAATCTGGGTTGCTGTGATTGCAGACAATATCGAGCACGAGTTTCATGTTTCGCTGGTGCAACTCGTATACTAATTTGTCAAATACGGTATCTTTAGTTTCTTGTGTTTGATTGATAGAAGGATTGTCGCTTGTGGCAATGAAGCGGGGATTTAGTCGCTTGAAATCTTTAGTCCAGTAGCCGTGAATTGCAGCTTGTTCGACAAATAATGCTTCAACTTGCTCGAACAGTGGAGTCAGCCAAACGGCGGTTACTCCCATATCTTTTAAGTAATCTAGTTTATCGATAACTCCCTGCAAGTCGCCGCCCCAATATTTGCCCCAATCTTTCCCTTCTGGATCGTAAAGTTCTGGGTTGGGGCCTTCGTTATTTTCGGGGTCGCCGTCGTAAAAGCGATCGACTACAATGAAATAAATTGTTTCTTGTCGGAATTCAATGTCTCTGGTGTAGAGGAATTCTAAATCGATTTCGCTTTCTGGCTTAACTTCTTCTACCAGAGACTCAATTTTTTCTTCTGATTCGCTAACTTCGTATTGAGAGGAAGTTTGATTGGGAGTGACTGGTGTCATGAGATGTATTTTTTTATATTGTAAGATTGGTCAGTTATTCGGAACTGGAGTCGGAGATAGCTTTCCCCTCTGACTGACTTTTACAGCATCATACGGAATTTACTGGTTTAATGAAATCTTCCTTTAGACGGAGGGCAGACTCATCCTTGAGCATTAAGTGGATGAGAGTTAATATTTAGCGTAATTCTCAATCCAAGATGCAAAGCCTCAAAAACCTACGCTACCAGGCTGATCCTGGTAACGAGAAAAGGTACACTACTTGTGCGATCGTACTTTTTCCCTTCCTTCCATTCCTCCCGCAAGTTTTGGATATCTTCAACGCTCAAACCAGTAGTTTGACTAATGGTTTGATTGTCAAGGACATTGAGAAGTTACCTAGCAATTTCCAGAGCCTTTTCTCTCATTCCTAGCGCGAGTCCTTCTTCTCTGTCTTCTGCGAGTCCTTCTTCAATTCCCTTTCGCAACATTCCCTGCTGATCCAGAATATACCTTTCGCGTGCTTCTAAATCGGCTAAATCTTCTGGATTAAAGTTAGTTTCATTAGCAATAGCAAAGGCTTGCTGTATTTCCGAGACTATTTCCATTGTTTGCGGTACCACTTCCAAACTGGGAGCATTTTTCATAAAATAAACGCAATTGTCAGTCAAAGTTTCTAACTCATCCAATTGTTTATTGAATTTGGGCAATTCTATAAATGGACATCCATCCGAACCCTACCTAACTACAGCCACCGCAGACTCTGGAACCTGAGAATGCTCCACCCGAAAAACATTGGCGCTCAGATTAGCAACAACTTGTTTCCCCTGCTGCGTCAGTTCCAAATAGCCGATCGCATCCTTCACATACCGATAAACCACATTCCAATAAAACGTGGGATAACCATCCCGCAACTCCCCCGGATTTTGATAGCCCAAAACCCGATTTTGCCCAATTTCCTCAAACTCGTAAAACAGCGCCGCAATCTTTTGCAAATATCGCGGATCACTCAACTGACCAATTAAATCAGCAGCCCGAACTAAACCAGGATAATTTACAGTATCTTGATAATCTTCATTTGCAGGAACTGGAAAACGAGTCAGCTCAATATTATGCTTAACCAGCTCAGCATCAATCAGTTTGTGACCGCCAAAACGCTCGTCAATAAACATTTTTCCGCGATCGACATGATAAAGCATCAAACTAGCATCCGTCGTCCCCGGAGGCAGCGTTAATTTCAGGTCGCCTATTCCCGTCGCATACAGTCCCAAATCTATTCTATCTTGTCGGCAAACACCTTTAACATACCCGATATCGTGACATAGCAAAGCAATGTGGAAGTGCAGCCAATCTTCGCAGGAAACACCCCCTTCGCGGATGTGTTTACCACCCAGAATTGCTTGTCCCACCAAGGTCACTAAAATAGTGTGTTCGACATTATGGTAAAGAGCATCGCTATTAGCAATATTTTCTAAAGCCATACTCGCCACCCAAGCAATAATTTCGCCATAGTCAGATTTAAACCCGCCATAAGTGTGGCGGTAGCCTTCAATCAGGCGATTGACAAAAGCCTTAATCAGCAGTTCAGTTGCGTTAAACATATTCACTTCCCTGAGCCCATGTAGATTATTAAATTATTTTTATAGTTATTGTTTTTGCTGCTACAGTTTGATGTTATTTTTGGCTTAAGCGCCACGATGAATACCCACTCCTATCGACAGGCATCCATTGATATTATCAACAATTATGGCTTAAATTATGGCTCTCGCAACTACCAGAGCGACAGACCCCATAAATAATTGATATCAATGGGCGATCGAGGTATGACACCCCTCAATTAGCTACCGCGTTACATCTTCCCCGTATAGGTTAGGAAAAAACGAGGGCGATCGAAAACGCAACCGCACTAATTCCTCATACACAGGATTAAGCTTGCACATAGGCGGTATGTGGAAAAGATGGTGTCCCTATAACGGAATATCTCTCTCAAAAGGACACCGTGCGGGTATAAGTTGGCACACCACTGAGTTACTTGTGGCTCTCCCACGGCAATGCTATCAAGCCACTGTCGCACTTGTTGCACGAGGCGATCGCAAAAAGTTAAGTCTTGGCACTGATTTTCCGGGAAAATACTTGTAGTCAAGTTCATGATTGATCTCAGTAATCATTACTAACAAAAACTTATGAATCACCCGACTTAATCCTCAACGAAACCCACTCTTGCTCCGGTGACGTGAATAAGTTTTATGAGTGACACTCACAGTCGCAAAATGTGATGCGAAGAGCTAGCATTTGTGATTTAAAACTCGCTAAAGTGTGAGACAGATCACGCCTTCTGTTCCCTCCAGAATGTATATTTAGATAGATGGCAAGAAAATAAGATAGAATAACTGACAGCCCTTCCTCGCAGCTCCCCTCTCCCATCATCTGCGATCTACTACTCTGTATACTTACTAATATAAGGTTTCAGGCAATGATTAAACAAAAACATAAATATGCCGACCTTGCTCAATTCCCCCACACAGATACCGTGCTACAAAAACTCCCTGTAGAAGTTAAAGAATGGGCCCAAAGCTTGCCTTGGAACCAACGGCGCTATGTCTTGTCCCTCTGCTACATATTGTGTGCATCTACTCCCGACTTGCAAGCAGAATTTTTAGATAATTATACAGCCGACGGTTTAGTCTCAAAAATGTTTGAAGATGTAGATACTCTACACCGAGTAAAAGAGTATTTAATCAGATTTCGGGTCAAAAAACAATTAAACGAATCAGATTTAAGAAGCTACATCAAACAATTTTATATCCACTCAGCTCAACAATCGCTCCGAGAAACTGACCAATATTTAGAATCAGCACTCCGCTTCGTCTTGAGTACAGAAGAACGTAATAATGTTTTTAACTACATTTTGGGCTTTGAATTTATTAAAATTGTGTTTCAAATGAGCTGGTTGCAACACGAAAGATTAGCGAGACTGCAAAAAAATCAGTCGCAGTTTATTGAAACCTATATCAAGCCGATTCAGCACGCGCACAGAATTAATGGCATAATTCTACCGAAAGATGAGAGAATCTTTTTTGCCAGACGCACCTATTACGTTCAACTACCTAACATTTCCTACAGAAGGCTCATTGAGTTAGTTATGGCAACTTTTACTACAGAAATGGTGAGTAATTGCGGATTTTCTATCAGTCGCCACTCTCAAGCTCTGCGTTTTGACTGCGATTACATTTATGATCCAGAACCAGAAGAAGAAAGATTTCCTACTGACTTGCAATTTATTCATTGACTTGACGCAGTAAGGTACCCTAAGTTGCTTTTTTCTCTTTACTTTTAGTTGCGCTTTGGGAACAGGAGAGTTTTTGTATCATGGGACTTCGAGTCGGCAGGTTAAAACCGAATTTTTCAGCCGGATTTGATATAAAATGGGATGGCTCCATCAATTAACCTTCCGCTTGCATTTCTTCAATGTCAAACCAGCTAACTATCACTCCCGCTAGCGGAATCGCCAGAAATATACCTAAAAGTCCTGCTGATCTTGCTCCGACTAACAGTGCAAAGAATACCACTACCGGATTTAGGTTAAGGGAATTTTGCATCAGTCTCGGATGAATAAAGTTGTCTTGAATTTGCTGCAAAACAATGCAAGCTGCCAATACTTTTAAAGATAGCCACACATTTTGAGACAATACAATAAAACACACTAAGCTAATTCCCAGCGTCGCTCCGATCCCCGGAACTAAATCAAATAATCCGATAATAAATGCTAAAATTAAAGGAAATCTCACATCTAACAGTAGGAAAATTCCAAAGCTAGCTGTTGTCAAAAATAACATTAACAGAATTTGTGCCTGAAAAAATCCTAAAAAGTTTCGCTCAATTGTTAAACTTAAACGCCTGTGCAGGTGTCTGGGTATAAATTTGAGAACCAACAGCCACAGCCTCTCTCCATCAAGTAACATGAAAGAAGCCACTACCATAATTAATATTAAATTCAATAAATTGGTTAAAAATACTTGTAAGAAAGCAATACTCCAAACAACTCCAGATAAAGCTTGATTTCGCAGTTGTTCCTCAATAACTCGCAGGTTAACTTGCAGGTTTCTTGCCCGCAGGAATGCTTCGAGGCGCTCCGACAGAGGCGCCAGAGCATTCACAAATTCAGTCAGGCTGTCAATTAATTGCTGTCCTTGAGATAAAAGAGTGACCCCTACGGTGACGGTGAGACCGCCAAAAACTAAAAGGGTGATCAAGACAACGAAGGCGACTGCTAAACTTCGCGGTAAAAATCTCTGAAGAGTTCGCACTGGATAGTTGAGCAAAAAAGCCACGAGTGCAGCAATGGTGAAAACCGCGACTGCTGTTTCAAAGTAAGCTAAAAGTTGCAGTCCAGCCCAACCAGAAGCAAATAAAAGCAAAAACCGGACTAAGGCTAAATTGCTTAGCATATTCCAAAAATTGGGAGGAGTTCTGTCTTGCTCTTTCACAGGGATTTTTAGGGGTTAATATTGTAGCTCAAAAATATTGCAGAGCCCTCTTTTAGAATCGCACCCAAGATATATTTGCGGCTATCCCTCTCAAGGCAGAAAACAGATGTCGAAATGAGGCAGGAGTGGGTTCTATTCACCATAAGTTCGATCGTCACGAATTCCCACTGAAACACACCCGCGATCGAACAAACAGCCTTTCTGAGTCTAAAACCGCCTCGGAAACTCTTTGCGAGGGGAGTATTTGTCGTGGCGGGCTCGCAACTAACACACAAACGCTCAAACTAGCCGGCGCCGAAAAATCCGGTTTCAGTGCCCGTGGCGAAAAATTTCAACTCTGTCCCGTGGAAGATAGTATGAACAGGTCAATTTTTGGGATACTAGAAACTAGCACTCAACTTAGCTGAGGAACAAACGTGCTGCTATCAAAAGGCTTTGAAGTAGAAATGTATACCGGCACTCCCGAAGGTGAGGTTGTCGGTCTATCCGATCGCATAGTTGCCGATCTAGAGGGATTTGTGCGGGAGCCTGATAGCCGCAATGTGGAGTACACGACCGCCCCGCTATGCAGCTACGATCGCCTGCTGTGCGCCTTAGTCAAGCCGCGAGTCCGGCTGCGCGAGTACCTCAAACAATTGGGCGACTATACCTTGCTGCCGGGAAGTACCTTGTCTCTTGGGGGGAGCGATCGATTTTACCGATCCGATCCCAACAACCCCTACCACACCTACATCGAGCAAACCTACGGCACCAAAGTCGTCACCGCCAGCATTCACATCAACATCGGCATCTCCCAACCAGAAATGCTGATGCGCGCCATCCGCCTCGCCCGCGTCGAAGCACCGCTATACCTTGCCTTGAGCGCCTCTTCCCCCTTCCTAGACGGCGAAGTGACGGGCTATCATTCGACTCGGTGGGGTTTGTTTCCCAAAACTCCCGCTATCGTTCCCCTGTTTGAAAGTCACAAGCATTACATTCAGTGGACTGAAGAACAGCTAGAACTCGGTACTATGCAAAACGTCCGCCATTTGTGGTCTGCAGTGCGACCAAATGGCGATCGTCGCCCTTACTGTCTCAATCGCCTCGAACTGAGAATTTGCGACCTCGAAGTCAATCCTCTGGCTTTGTTGGCCATTACTGCCTTACTAGAAGCTCGCATCTGGCAGATGATGGAAGACCCCAGCTTAGACCCCTTAGAACTCAGCACCTTGCCTGCGGCTACCCGCAACGAAGACTTAGTTGCCCTCACAGACGCCAACGAAATTGCTGCATCCCGGCAAAGTTTGGATGCCGAACTTACTCACTGGCAAGACGGCAGAACTATTCTGGCACGAGATTGGATTGAGGAAATTTACCGCGAAGTGTGGCCTATAGCCAAAAAACGCGGCTTTAGTTGCTTTCTCTCGCCACTCAAAAAGATTCTCCGGGAAGGCAACACGGCCCAGCAGTGGTTGAAGCTACACGAGGGCGGTTCGGACACCCGCAGTATTATTCTGCAAGGGATTCAGGGGATGGCTCACCAAGAATGGGAGCTAGAAGACAACTTGTGCGCCCAGTTAGTTGCCTGAAGTACTCGCCGTTATTATAACGGGGGCTTTCACTAGCCCCCTGGCTATGCGTACTCAGCCAATAGAAATAGCCCGAACCTCCCGGTCAATCGATTTTAGATTTTAGATTTTAGATTTTAGATTGACCCCACGGATAAATTCGGGGACTCCTTTATCGGATACAGGTTTTTTATTTCTGGACGGATGAATCCGGGGGCTTATATCCTGGATGCTTGATTGTCCAAAGTTGCAGATCGCCACCCTTAAAACAAATCAGAATATTTAATCAATGGAGTTCGACAAAGGTTATAAATAAAAGCTATAAGGTATATCTACCTGTGGGTAGTTTTATAAATTTCCCAAGAGCTGTATTTTTCGCTTTTAATTAGCTTCATGCCCCAACTTGTCTTGATTCACCCGCAAATCCCCCCGAATACTGGCAATATCGCCCGCACTTGCGCTGCCACAGGCACGGAACTGCATTTAGTTGGCCCGCTGGGGTTTGAAATTAGCGATCGCTACCTGAAACGGGCCGGCTTAGATTACTGGCCCTACGTCAATCTCCAGTGCCACGAAGACTTAGCGGCTTTTGGGGCCTATCGGGACCAGCGCGGGGGACGAGCGATCGGATTCAGCACTGGCGGGCGATGCAATTACGCGCAATTCCAATTTCAGCCCAGCGACTGGCTAATGTTTGGCTCGGAAACTGTAGGCATTCCCCAATTCGTCTTGGATGCCTGCGACGCCACAGTTTTTATTCCGATGAGCCAGCCTGGAGTCAGGAGTTTGAACCTCTCCGTCAGCGCGGCTGTGGGTTTATTTGAGGCTAAACGACAGTTGGGGGAGCTGGGATAAATCATTATCAACACATAAATATATAGATATTTAATAGCTGCCGGAGGCTGGCAAAGCTGCATTTAAATATAAGAAATTTGTATCAAAGGGGTGAAAATCTAGATAGCCGACATTAATATATTTTATTCAGTCAAAAACAGATTGTTATCAGCAACACAAAATTACTCCCAAGATGATTCAGCAACAAAAACAGAGGATTTTAGGGATTTAGGGCGTGAGCGAGTACCAGCTTGGGTCTGAACACTATATCTAGTAAATATACGGTTGTAGGTTGTCCGGAAATTAGCCTAAAGTTTGATAATAGGTGAGAGTTCAGAGCCTTACCGGAACGAAGATTTTATGTATTCGTTCCAGCTATTACGGTGTAAGGCTTGTGGGGTTAATTGCAGCAGGTTTGACCGAGAATTTTAAAATTTCTGACGGTTTGAGCTTGTCTAAATTAAAAAAGCAAGGTAATCTGGCCTAAGCATGATAGCTGTCAACAATCAGAATATTTTTGCTTGTTGATTTAAACTCAGCGTCATGCGATCCCCTTGAGTGTTTCCAAGGACAGTTAGCGCTTCTCAGTAGGAGGTCGTTTTTTTGAAACGAACATATCCCCAAATTAAGCCTGTTCAGGCTAGTGAAATCGACAGAGACGGTTCTGCGGAACCATCCAAACAGACAACGCTCAGCACAGGCAGAGTTCGCTCTCTCGCCACGATCGGGCTGGCAATATCGGTAGGTGCTTCTGGCATCCTGCTACCGAGAAATGGAGACAGCGCTCGCGCGTCTGAACTCGCACCGACATCAGAATCCACCGCTGAAGTACAGCCAGTATCGGCCAACGGGCCCGCTACGTCGGCACAAGTTGACGGTTCCAGGGCCGAACAGCCCGGATCACCTTATGAACCCGCGACGGTTAAGGTGCAGGAGGGGCAAAGCCTTTGGGAGCTTTCTCGGGATTATGAAGTTGAACCGTTGGCACTAGCAACTGCCAACGACATCCAACCCGATACCATACTCCAAGTTGGCCAACAGCTCAGAATTCCGACTGCGACGGAAGCCACACCACAACAGAACGCCGGCTATAGCACATCGGCTTCGCTAGATCGCGCAGCGACGGTCAATCCCGAACAAGAGTTAAATCTGACTGGCTCCGAGCCATTGGATAGTGCAGCCATGACAGCGCTGCCATCAACCGCAGCGACCCCGCTGGTCACGACGGTACCGGAACAAAGTTCGATCGAGATCCCGAATGCAGACGGGGCGATCGACAGTTTGAAAAAACAGGAAAACCGCACCACAGAATCGGGTCGAACTATGTTCGGGTCGGAGGGGGGAGCAAATTTATCTACACCTGCGGCATTTTTGCCGGAGTCAGCACCGACGCTGACCTCCCCCGGATATGCAACTGGGACCACTATTCCTGACCTCGATGCCACACCTGTAATTCCCAATTCCGGGGGAGGTCAAGTAGCATCGCCCGATCAAGCATTAGAGTCAATTGAACAGTCTTTGGCAACACCCACTGTGCTAGTCCCCCCTGCGGGAAGTACCGCCGCGCCGGCTGAGGTTCTCTACAGCGTGCGTCCGGGAGATACGCTAGATGCGATCGCCAAAGGTCACGGCGTATCGCCCACAGATCTGATCTCCGTCAACAAGCTCGGCAACCCCAACTTGCTGAATGTCAATCAACGGCTGAAAATTCCCCAAGTTGGGTTTAAAAATCCAGGGGTGCAGGCGGCAGCCTCTTATTCTGCCTCCAACTCTACATCTGTCTGGGCGGCGAGTTCGGTTCCCGCATCTTTGAACCCCAGCTCGTCTACCTCGGAAATAGCCGGTGCTGGCGTTGCAGCACCCGCGCCCAAAGTGCCTGTTGTCTCTCCGCTGGAGAACCTGGAAGGTCTGAACAATATTTCAGCGCCGATGGTTCCTCAAATTAACAGCATTCCGCTGACTCAAGTTTCCCAAACCATTAGCGATCCACGGAAGCTGGATCTTCAAGGCGAACCAACATTTACAGGTGCAGTTGACACCAGTGCCCTGCCCTCGCCAGCCAGTGCAACTGCTACCGCCATCGCTACGGGAGAATACCCGCAGCCGATCAGCTTCGTGGCAAATACTAGCGCCCAGGGCTCAAATGCGGAGCCAACTAGTGCTGTACCAGAGTCGAAATCGGAGCCTCTCCCTACCGCAGAAGCTCTCAACCCTTATTCCGAACGCTTGAGGGCAGAAGTTGTCAGGCTGCGAGAGGAATATCGTGCCTCGCGCAATTCGATCGGCGCCAATGCGGTGTCCTTGGCTCCAAATGACGGGTCCTCGGTCAACCCGTCTGAGGATATGCCAAGTGCCAATCCCTATCTTTACACCCCCGACTATACTGAGGCGGTGCAAAATGAAATCAGCAGACCGCCATCGAGAGCCTGGTCTGAGCAGGTTCAGAAGCAGCAGCAAGAGCGTTTAGACCCCGCTCGCGCAGCGGAACTGCAACCGATCAACCTGACGCCGAACTCTGCTGGGCAGCGGCCTGTGGTAGCAACTGCTCCTTTGGGAGCCGACGGTTACGATCCCCTAAGCAACCCGTCTTTGGGACGCATGGTTTCTCCAGAACTGCCTCCGCTTTCGAGCCCTGATACTTATCTGCCTAACGGCAAACAACAGTCGGCTAACCAGTTTATTTGGCCGTCTAAGGGCGTTCTGACTTCTGGCTACGGCTGGCGTTGGGGACGGATGCACAAAGGAATTGATATTGCAGGGCCGATCGGCACGCCAATTGTGGCAGCATCAGACGGGGTGGTTACCTATGCTCAGTGGAACGACGGCGGCTACGGGTATCTGGTGGAAATTACCCATCCTGACGGCACTGAGACTGTCTATGCCCACAACAGCCGAATTTTGGTGCAAAAGGGTCAGAGAGTCGCTCAAGGGGAACAGATTTCAGAAATGGGCAGCACTGGCTTCAGTACCGGGCCGCACTTGCACTTTGAAATTCATCCCGCCGGACAGGGTGCTATCAACCCAATGGCTTTACTGCCCGACGATGCCTCCAGCGCTTCTCGGTAACTACTGGTCGGAAGTTATGGGTTTTGAATGATTAGCAAAACTCATAACTTTTACTGGAAGTCATTAGAAATTGTGTTGCTTGAAAAGAGAACATAGCTAGCCCTACCGTGCTACGATAGTAAATCGTGAAGTAGATTTGGCTCAGTGGCGCAGTGGTTAGCGCAGGGGACTCATAAGCCCAAGGTCGCAGGTTCAAATCCCGCCTGAGCCATTATTTAATCCAAAAAATTGCGCTCTCAAATTTGAGAGCGTTTTTTTTTGGTTTCTCTAGAAGATACTTGTAGTCGTTATGAGTATGATATATTTGTAACAGTTCGTAAAAAAGGAAACAAAATCTATGACCAGTGAATGCCTCCGGGTTGGTCAAGCTGCACCCGATTTCGCAGCAACAGCCGTAGTGGATCAGGAATTCAAGACAGTTAAACTGTCCGACTATAAAGGCAAAAAGTATGTAGTCCTGTTCTTCTACCCCTTGGACTTCACCTTTGTGTGCCCGACTGAGATTACAGCATTTAGCGATCGCTTCGAGGACTTCAAGAAAATCGATACCGAAATCCTCGGCGTATCCGTTGACAGTGAATTCTCTCACCTCGCTTGGATACAAACAGACCGCAAATCTGGCGGTGTTGGCGACCTCAACTATCCCTTAGTTGCTGACCTCAAAAAAACAATTAGTTCGGCCTACAACGTCCTCGACCCAGAAGCAGGTATTGCCCTTCGAGGTCTGTTCATCATCGACAAAGAAGGCATCATCCAACACTCTACTATCAACAATCTTGCCTTCGGCCGCAACGTGGACGAAACTCTCCGAACTCTGCAAGCTATCCAACACGTCCAGTCTCACCCCGATGAAGTTTGTCCCGCCGGCTGGCAGCCCGGTGACAAGACCATGACTCCCGATCCTGTCAAGTCTAAGGTATTCTTTGCTGCGGTTTAAGCAGATTATATGTGTAGGGACACGGCGCTGCCGTGTCCGTACCCGCAGAGGCATTTATTTAAGCGGATTTTTAATTACCAATTAGCAATTAGCAATTACCAAATTAGGAAATATGCTGACTTCTACTAATTTTAGCGGCTTGTTAAATGAGCGGTTTTTCCAAAATTTATTGCCTGTTCCGGCGAGTAATGTTCTGAAGCTGGGACAGAGGACGCCAGATTTTGAATTGCCGGATATTAATAATGGCAAATTGGTGCGGCTGTCGAATTATCGGGGCGATAAGCCGGTAATTCTGGCTTTTACGCGGATTTTTACTGAAAAGCAATATTGCCCTTTCTGTTTTCCTCACATTAAAGCTTTGAATGAAAACTGGGAAAAATTTGCCGATCGCAATATAGAATTATTGATGGTTGCCAGTACCGACGATCGCCAAAGCCAAATTGTGGTTAGAGATTTAGGCTTGAAAATGCCTCTGCTTTCTGATCCAGGCTGTCAAGTTTTTCGGGCTTATCAAGTCGGTCAGGCTTTAGGTGCTCCTTTGCCTGCTCAGTTTGTTTTGGATGCAGATGGAAAACTCCTCTTCAAACATTTGTTTTCTTTCATAGACCACAATGCTAGTGTGGACACTTTGTTGAAATATGTCGATCGGTAAGAAAACCGCTGCTGTGTCCTAATTTGGATGGAGTTTTTCACCGCTGATGTACGCTGGTTTAGGCCCATCAGCGGGATTTTTTCACCGGTTGACCAAGAATTTCTTGATGGTACCCGCCACGTGATTTATCCGTGGAATCAATCCAAAATCTAAAATCTAAAATCCTCAAGCCCCCGCCTTTATCTCGCGCAAGTCAATCTAAAATCTAAAATCTAAAATCTAAAATCGATTGACACTGGCTGCGACAGCTCTTTAGTAATAAATACTTATTGTGCCAATTTCGATGGCGGAATGTTGCCATATTGGCTCGACATTAATCTAGGCTATAGCTTGAAGGTAGCTAGTACAAGTTTAAGCCAATGTCGTCTCCCAAAGATCGATCGAGCAAAATTGAATTGAGCGTCTTAGCCTCGCATCCTGAGTTGTTGACAGGTTTAGATGCGTGGCTGCGGCTAGGTTTACTTTCGCCCGCTGAGGTTGAGGAATTGTGCCGACAGTATTTAGTCTGCCCAATCAGAGAGCCCGCTGTAGATTTTTCTGAAATAGAAAACCCGCGAGATCCTATTGCCGAGCCAAAAGTACCTGCCTTATCAACGCAAAAAGCAGTACCTAGCAGCCGAGAAAGCGTTGCTAGACCCACAGAAACTACTCAAGCCCCTAATTTGATCGCTCAAATTTTGCAATCGCTAATGGCAGAAATTAGCGTGGTGTGGCTGTTGTTTTTAGGAGTGTTCATGGTAGTTGTCTCCTCTGGAGTCTTAGCTGCCAGTCAGTGGGAAAGATTTCCTGCCGCCGGACAATATGGAGTTTTATTAGCTTATACTTTAACCTTTTGGGCGATTAGCAGTTGGGCAAACAGACAGCAGAATTTGCACTTGACTGCTCAAACTTTGCAAGAAGTGACGCTGTTGCTAGTGCCGATCAATTTTTGGGCGATGGATACTTTTGGATTGTGGCGGTATCCTTGGGATTGGGCGGTAGCAATCGCAGCGGCACTTATTTTGACTTGGATAACTGCCCGGATTATCAAATATCAATATCAAAGCTGTTCAGGAACAAACATCGCTCGATCGATCGCCCTAAATCACTTGGGATTGAGTTATTTGCATTGGGGTTGGGCATTGGCAGGCTTTTCCCTTACTGCGGTTTATGTGGGTACAGTGGGGACTGCTGCTACTACAGTTTATCAAGTTCAGCAACAACGATTGCAATCTATCCAACGTGGGGGAAATACTGAAACATTCCCCGCTGCTTTCAGTTTGAGCCGAGATTTTCTGACTTACAAAAAAGCAGCTTTAGTAGCTTATTCGTTAGGAATTTTACTGGGTCGAGCGATATTTGTCAAGGATATAAATATCGCTGAAATGGGTTTAGCTTTGGCGATTTGTGGCGTGCTTTTAGCATGGCTAGATTGGCAGCAACCCCGGCCATCTGGGACTATTGAAAACAATATATCCGACCTGCCAAATTCCAGCAACTTTTTTAAATGGCAATTAGCGGGAATGGGTTTGTTGGGTTTGGGGTGGCTGGTTTGTTTTCGGGACATTCCGCTACAGGCGATCGCAGTTAGCGGATTGGCGGTTTGGTTTTTTTATAACCGTTTAGTGCGGTTTTGGCAAGAGTTTGATTTGGTAATGCTTGAAGTGGTGGGACTTCAGAGTATTTGGCTGTTTTGGCGAGTGCTTCCTTTAGGGATTAAGACACAAGTTGTGGCATTTTTAACTCAGCTTACAAACTCTCAGGAAACTCCTTGGGCTTTTTGGGGTGTTTTACTGTTGCCTTATTTAATTTTAATGGTAAGTGCGGCCGAGTGGCTCTACCGCAAGCGAAAGTTTCAACTTGCCAGTTTTGGCGAAAAGGTTGCTCTCGGTTTGGGGAGTGTTTTAACTGTTATTAGTTTTGTCAATCCGTTTTGGCGATCGCTCAATTTATTAGTCTCTACTTTAATTTTAGGTTGGATCACTTGGAAATACTTAATTCCCAATAATTCCCGGCGAGTTTCGAGGCAGGCTTCGGCGGCTGAACAACAGGGAAATCCGGAAATTTTGGTTCCCATAACTCACATTATGGGTTTAGGGGCGATCGCTTCGGCAATTGACCTATTTTTCCCAAGTCTGACACCAAATATTTGGTCAGCAATATTATTGATGTTTATGGCTAGTGAATGGGTATTTTTTGTCTGGATGAAAGCGGCAAATTCCCAAGAAAACTCTGCCTTTTTACGCAGGCATCCTGCATGGTTCCAAAGTTCCTGGTATCTGGGCTTAGTATTAGCAGGATTTAGCTTTGTCTTGTTGCAAAATTATGTAATTGCGGGTACTGCCACTGATCGCCCTCAGTGGAGGTTGCTCTGGCTGGCGACTCCTTTGGCTTTGACTGCTGTTGCTAAATATACTGAGGTTCCTCACAAAAAAGTTGCCAGTACCTTTAGTACGATCGCCCTAATATTTGCACAAATTCTAATTTTTATTTTTCCGGGATATCGGTTAATTGGTTTGGGTTTGGCCGCCGGATTAATGTTCGTCAATACTTACTATTTAGTCGAGATACCAGCGGCTGCAATTGGAGTGGGATTTGGCTTGACTTTCGTAGCTGCGGCGATCGATCAATTAGGTTTTGTGTCGGGTTGGGATTGGGGAATTGCCGGGGCGATCGCTCTTTTGTGTCTGTGGTTACTTCGCAGCATGATTGTTCGTTTTTCCAGCCGTTTACCTGAGTCTTCTCAATTAGCTCAAATTTACGATCGAGCTTTAGATGGGTGGGCAATCTTACTTGCAGGCTTACTGTTGACAACTATTACTTTTTATTCCTTTGAACTCTACGCAGCCAGTAGCTTTAGTTTTCCGCCCTCTACTGAAGTTTTGGCTGCTATTTTGGTGATAATGGCTGCGATTATTTTCCGAAGTTTACGCCAACTTTCCCCTCTGGCAATTTATGCTTTGGCTTGGAGTTTGGAGTTGTTGACAGCAGTGGGTTTGAGTTTGGTAGAACAAAATACTATTAATCTGGCAGTTGCTAATATTGCTCTCGGATTGTTTACGCAATTGTTGGGGGATTGGTGGCGGCGCCGACACCCCGATTCAACAATTTTACCTAGCATTCATTTTATACCTTTGGTTTACGGCGTATTGGGTTTAACTTTCCGATCGCACACTTTTGCAAATTGGACTGGTTTAACTGTGTTGGGTGCGTCTTTAATTGCGATCGGCATTGGTAGGCGGGAGCCAGAATTCAAACCTTTGGTTTATTTAGGATTAATTGGCGTTTCCGTTGCTGCTTACGAATCGCTACTATATCAACTTTTTCAAGCAGCAGGAGGAGCTTTTGGCGACGGCTTAATTGTCCTGGCAACTCTCGGCACAACATTAACATATATCTATCGCATTTTATCTCCTTGGCTCAGCAATTATTTACATTTAACTAATGCAGAGTTAAAAATATTTGCTCACCTGCACTGGGTTTTGAGCAGTTTGCTGCTGATTTGGGCTTCTGCCGATGATATTAAGTCCGGCCTCAGTTTAGGATTAGTCACTGGTGCTTTATTAGTTCAATACGCTTTCTTGCAAGGGCGAAATAATCTCGATCGCCAATGGGGAGAAATTTGGATTTACTTGGGCTGGCTAGAAGCCTTTGGCATCCGGCTTTATTGGATCAATACGCCTTTAGTTAAGTATATTTCCGGGCCGCTGGGGCCTTGGAAAGTTGCCCTCGCTTCTCTATTAGCTTATTTCATTTACATTTTGCCTTGGGACAACTGGGGTTGGTCAAAAAAACCTTGGCAGGTAATTGCTTCGCTGATTCCAATAGTTACTATTTTAGAAAGTCCGGCTAAGTTTTATCCGATTAGCTTACTGATAGCTGCTACTTTGTATTTTTTCCTGGCTTGGGAAAAGGAGGAAGTCCGTTTTACCTATGTGAGTGTGGCAATAATTGACTGGATAATGCTGCGGTGGTTCTGGCAAATAGGATTGACTCAGCCAGAGTTTTATGTTACTCCTTTAGGACTTTCTTTACTTTACATTACTCAATTCGATCGCACTCTCAAATTACCAGCAGAAAAACCGCTGCGCCACACTCTGCGAATAATCGCAACTGCGCTGATTTGCGGGATGCCTCTTTTGACTCAACAAAGCCACGGTTTAGTTGCGGGGGCTTTTAGTTTGGTGGCTATTGCAGCGGGTTTGGCGCTGCGAGTTCGGGCGTTTTTGTTTGTGGGAACGGGAATTTTTTTAATCAATGTTTTTTATCAGTTGGTGGTTCTGATTTTCGATTATCCGCTGATTAAATGGGCGATTGGTTTAGCTTTTGGCATTGCGTTTATCTGGATTGCTGCTACTTTTGAAACTCGGCGCGATCGCATTTCTGCTTTTGTGCAGCATTGGGTTGTGCAATTACAATCGTGGGATTAGATTCGTCGATAAGTTGCATTTTTTTTACGGGTATTATTTAATTAAAAACCCGGTTTCTCAAAGAAACCGGGTTTTTAATCAACAGTATTTATCCGTTGGTAGAGTGCATTAATGGCTTAATGCGAACTCTGGCAATTTTGGCTCAGATGAACCATCGGGCACTACCTTAACCTGACCGTTTTCATCCACATCAACTATTGCCTTTTGGCCGTCTTTCAGCTTCCCAGACAGCATTTCCTCAGCCAGTACATCTTCCAACAACCGCATGATGGCGCGGCGCAAAGGTCGAGCACCGTAGCTGGGATTGTAGCCTTCTGTAACTAACAAGTCCTTGAACCGGTCTGTCACCGACAAAGTAATACCCTGTTCGGTTAAGCGGCTGAAGACTTGCTGCAACATAATGTCCGCAATCTGCTTGACTTCTTCCCTGTTCAACTGGCGGAAGACGATAATCTCATCCAAGCGGTTGATAAATTCGGGACGGAAAAACTGTTTCAGTTCTTCGTTTACCAGGCTGCGAACGCGGTTGTACTGACCGTCTGCAGCACTTTCAGCAAACTCGAAACCGAGACCGCCGCCGCCTTTTTCAATCACTCGCGAACCAATGTTGGAGGTCATGATCAGCAGTGTATTCTTAAAGTCTACTGTCCGACCTTTGGCATCGGTCAAGCGGCCGTCTTCCAAGATTTGGAGCATCATGTTGAAGACATCCGGGTGAGCTTTTTCGATTTCGTCGAACAAGATGACTGTGTAAGGACGACGCCGGACTGCTTCTGTTAGTTGACCGCCTTCATCGTAGCCAACGTAACCCGGAGGCGAACCGATGAGTTTAGAAACCGTGTGGCGTTCCATAAATTCGGACATATCTAACCGAATCATGGCTTCTTCGGAACCGAAGAAATAAGTTGCCAGGGCTTTTGTAAGTTCGGTTTTGCCGACGCCTGTGGGGCCGGAAAAGATGAAACTGGCGATCGGGCGATTCGGATTTTTCAAGCCTACCCGCGCGCGACGGATAGCCCTAGAAACTGCGCTGACAGCTTCTTCTTGACCGATCAAACGCTGGTGCAAAGTATCTTCCATGTGCAGCAGCAATTCCGATTCGGATTCTGTCAGCTTGCTGACTGGTACTCCCGTCCAATTAGCCACGATGTGGGCGATGTCTTCTTCGGTGACAATGGGAGAAGTTTTGAGTTGGCTTTTGTTGATCGTAGCTTCGGCGATTTCGGCTTCAATCTCTAATTCGCGATCGCGCAATTTTCCAGCTTTGTCGAACTCTTGCTCGCGCACTGCTGCATCTTTTTCTTTTGTTACTGCAGGCAGTTGCTTTTTGAGCTCTTTAACTTCGGGCGGGGTTTGTGAATTCATCACACGGACGCGGGAACCTGCTTCGTCAATTAAGTCGATCGCCTTGTCTGGCAAAAACCGATCGTTAATGTACCGGTCTGACAGTGTGGCCGCTGCTTCTAAAGCTGCGTCGGAAATTGTCAGTCTGTGATGCTGTTCGTAAGCCGATCGCAACCCGTACAATATTTCTATTGTTTCAGCCACACTCGGTTCACCGACTTTGATCGGTTGGAAGCGGCGTTCTAAGGCAGCGTCGCGCTCGATGTGTTTGCGATATTCATCCAAGGTAGTGGCGCCGACACACTGCAATTCGCCTCTAGCAAGGGCGGGTTTGAGCATATTGGAGGCGTCCATGCTGCCTTGAATTGCGCCTGCACCGACTAAGGTGTGAATTTCATCGATTACCAGAATGATGTTGCCGGCAGCACGAATTTCTGCCATGATTTTCGTCAGGCGTTCCTCAAATTCGCCTCGGAACTTTGTACCAGCAATCAGCGAACCCATATCGAGGCTGATTACTTGTTTATCTTCTAAAATTTCCGGGACGTTTCTATTAACAATCCGCTGGGCTAGGCCTTCGGCGAGGGCTGTTTTGCCGACTCCCGGTTCGCCCACTAAGACTGGATTGTTCTTCGTGCGGCGGCCGAGCACTTGGATTACACGCTCAATTTCATTTTCGCGGCCTACCACGGGATCGAGTTTGCCGGCTGCGGCTAACTTGGTCAGGTTTGTGCCAAATTCTTCTAAAGTCGGGGTTTTGCGATCGCCGCTATCTCCCCTACCTCCGGGTACTGCAGCGACTTCTCCCACGGCACGAATTACCTGCGTGCGGACTCTCTGGCGATCGATTCCCAAGTTTTGCAGCACCTTCGCCGCCACCCCTTCATCGTCCTGAATCAGCCCCAGCAGGATGTGCTCGGTGCCGATGTAATTGTGGCCTAACTGCCGCGCTTCGTTCAGCGCCGTCTCAAAAATGCGCTTAACGCGGGGCGTAAAAGGAATTTCAGGCGGGAGGAACCCAGAACCTCTACCGATGATATTTTCGATTTCATTGCGCGCCTCTTTCAAGTTGAGGCCCATATCCAGTAATACTTTTGCAGCGATGCCAGTGCCTTCGCCGACGAGTCCCAGAAGAATTTGCTCGGTGCCTACAAAATTGTGACCGAGGCGTCGCGCTTCCTCTTGGGCTAGCATGATTGCTTTAATGGCTTGTTCTGTAAAGCGTTCAAACATATTTTTTCTATCCTACTGTCTGTCTTGGCGAGGGCTGTATCGCTGCTGGTGAGGAGCGATTTGGAACACTACACAAATTATAGATGTAAATTTTTGTGTATTTCCTTCTTTAACAATGTATCTTGCTAAAGGGGTAGGGACAGTGGGGAGAGCCGAATAGTAGGGGTGTGGTTGCCGTCCGCTGTCGATCGGATATTAATTGAGAATAATAGTAGCAAAATGGCTTGATTCCATGAATACTATCACTTTATCTATAAATAGATTCTTGTCCGAGTAAATAAAGCTTGATTTTTGTTTGCCTAAGTACATAGTTGAATTAAGCATATAACAGTTGCCATGTCAAGACTTTTGACGGTTGAGGATGCTCGTTCCGTCAGCCAACAGCCAACAGTCAACAGCGAACAGGGACTAGAATCAGATATATTTTCAACTCTGAGCAGAACTCCATGCAATTTCTCTCGCAATACCAAATCCACTCTACTCTCCACGAAGGTATCGAAACAATTATTTATCGAGGAAAAATCCCCACCCAGCAGGAGACAACTGTACTCAAAATCCTCAAAGCTGAATATCCCACCCTCGATGCAATTACCCGGATCAAGCACGAGTATCGCATTCGCCAACATTTAGACCATCCGGGCCTAGTTAAAGTCCTTAGCCTAGAAACCTTTGATAACCGTCTCGGCTTGCTTTTAGAAGACTTTAATGGCGAATCTCTCGATCGCCTGATGTCCAGACAAAAGCTCGAAGTTATCACGTGTTTGAGGTTTGGTATTCAACTCATAAAAACCTTAGAATATCTGCATCTTCAAAAAATCATTCATAAAGATATTAAGCCTAGCAATATCATCCTCAACAGCCAAACAGGAATTATTAAACTGACAGATTTCGGGATTGCTTCACGATTGTCCAAAGAAACTCCCCAAATTAATAATATTAACTCGATCGTCGGTACTTTTGCTTATATGTCTCCCGAACAAACCGGGAGAATGAACCGCACTCTTGACTACCGCACAGACTTTTATTCTGTCGGAATCACTTTATATGAAATGCTGACAGGTCAATTGCCATTTATGAGCAACGACCCTTTAGAAATAGTTTACAGTCACATAGCTTCTCAAGCAATTTTACCGCATCAAATTAATTCAGAAATTCCACCAGCAATTTCACAAATCGTGATGAAATTGATGGCAAAAAATGCCGAAGATAGATATCAAAGCGCAGGCGGATTATTAGCCGATTTAGAAATTTGTTTAAATCAGTTAGAAACTACAGGCAAGATAGTCGATTTTACCCCTGGAAACTTAGATATATTGAGTCAGTTGTTGATTCCTCAAAAATTGTACGGTCGGGAAGCACAAGTCAGCGAACTATTGGCAGCATTTGAACGTGTAGCAAATCCCTGCGAGGAAATTTCTTCCTCTTCCCAAATTGAACTGATCCTAGTGTCGGGTTATGCAGGTATAGGCAAATCTGCCGTAGTTAGCGAAATTCAAAAACCCATCACCAGACAGCGGGGTTATTTTATTTCAGGTAAATTTGACCAATTCAAGCGGAATATACCTTACGCATCTTTAATTCAAGCTTTTCAATCTTTGATCCAGCAGTTACTTGCCGAAAATAACAAAAAATTACAAGATTGGCAACATAAACTTTTAGCCGCACTAGGCGATGCCGGACAAGTAATTATTGACGTGATTCCCGAACTAGAATTGGTAATAGGCAAACAGCCTGCCGTTGCGGAACTTGCCCCCACAGAAGCACAAAACCGCTTTAACAGACTATTCAAAGAATTTATCCACGTATTCGCGCAAAAAGAGCATCCCTTAGTCATATTTATCGATGACTTGCAGTGGTCAGATTCAGCAACCTTGAAATTAATGGAATTGCTGGCGACTGACCCCGATAGCAAATATTTACTATTAATTGGAGCCTATCGAGACCATGAAGTTAGCTCTACACATCCTTTAATGCAGACAGTAGAGTACATTCAACAAACGGGGATTATTCTTAACACTTTAGTGCTGGAACATCTTTCTTTACCCCAGGTGACTGAGTTAATTTCTGAGACATTGAATGACTCAGAAAGAATTCAACCTTTAGCGGAGCTAATTTGGAATAAGACTGGTGGGAATCCTTTTTTCTTGACGCAATTACTCAACACTCTTTATCAAGAAAAACTTTTGAAATTTGACTTTGCCAAGCTGCTGTCTCCCGCAAGAAGAGGGGAGTGGCAGTGGAACATTGAGGAGATTCAGGCTATTGGCATCACAGATAAGAGTGTAGTTGAACTGGTAGCCAGTCGGATCCAACAACTGCCAGAGATTACACAAGAAATTTTGAAATTGGCGGCTTGTGTTGGAGACAGTTTCACTCTAGATGTTCTCTCTACTGTCAACGCAAAATCTCCATCAGTCACTGCGACTGAACTCTGGGATGCTTTGCAAGCGGGGTTAATACTTCCATTGAATGAGAGTTACCTCATTCCTTTATTTTTAGATGGAGAAGCAGGAGTTAATTTAACTTTCGATTCTTCGCGAGTCAGCTATAAATTTTTGCACGATCGCGTCCAGCAAGCTGCATATTCGCTGATTCCTGATTATGAAAAGAAAGCCACTCATCTTAAGATAGGTAAATTGCTACTTAAAAATACGCCCGCCGATCAAGTAGAAGAGAAAATTTTTGATATTATCAACCAGTTGAATGTAGGAATTGATTGTCTCAGCCTGCAATCCGAAAAAGATGAGTTAGCAGGATTAAATTTAATCGCTGGACATAAGGCCAAAGCAGCTAATGCTTATGAACCCGCTGTTAAGTATTTGAATGTGGGAATTTCCTTATTACCACCTGATAGCTGGGATCGCAACTATAGCATGACGCTGCGGTTGTATGTAGAGACACTGGAAGCGGAATATTTAAACACCAACTTCGCTCAAGCAGAAAATTTGGCGGAAGTGGTTTTGCGATCGGCTAAAAACCAGCTTGACAGAGTGAAAGTGTATCAGCTCAAGATCCTATTTTATCAGGCTCAAAGCCAGATGCTAAAAGCTGTTGAAACAGGTCTAGAAGTGCTGGAAATCCTGGGAGTCAACCTCTTAGATAAGCAGACCATTGCAGTGCCAAAATTGCCGCGAATTGAGGAATTAGCCAATCTGCCAGTTATGACAGATCCTTATCAACTGGCAGCTATGGAAATCCTGACAGCCCTCTATCCTCCTGCTTATATTGCCAAACCTGAAATTGTGTCCTCCCTCGTCTTGACTATGGTCAATCTTTGTATTGATCGCGGTCATTCACCATTAGCTAGTTTTCCCTATACTCTTTATGGAATGATGCTGTGCGGCATCGAAGGCGACATCGAAGCTGGCTACTACGCTGGATTAATAGCTTTAAAGCTGCTAGAACAATTTAATGCTAGCCAACAGAAAGCTAAGGTTTATGTAATGTTTAATGCTCATATAAGAATCTGGAAAGAGTCTACTAAAAACACACTTAATTCATTTCTAGAAGGGATGAAGTTTGGTGTAGAAAATGGTGATTTAGAATGGGCGGTTTATAATTTTATGCACTATATTACTAATTTAGTGTTAGTGGGAGAACAGTTAGAATATGTCGAAGAAAAACAAAGCGTTTGTATGGAGTTTTTGCAAAAAAATAAACACGAATTTGCCATAGGTTATGCTCAAATTTGGCAAGTAACTGCTTCAAGCTTAAGAAGCAAAACATCAGAGCAAGTACGATTAGTTAGCGACAGGTTGGATGAACCTGCTGTGATGTCCCGTTGGCAGAAAGAAAATAATCGAATGTCGCTGTTTGCAGCTTATGTTGCTAAATTGATGCTGCTTTATTTACTTAAAGATTATGCTGCGGCTGTGGCCAGCGGTAAATTAGCGGCAGAATACGCAGATGGGGCGATCGGCTTAATCACTGTTGGGGTACACAATTTCTACTATTCGCTGGCTCTCCTCGCTCACTATCCTGACAGTGACAATAAAGAAGCATACCTAGCTATTGTTAACTCTCATCAGCAAATTATGCAAAAGTGGGCCTACCATGCACCCATGAATTATCAGCACAAGTACGAGTTAGTTGAAGCTGAGAAAGCTAGAATTTTCAGCGATAAACTTCTTACAGCAATGGATTATTATGACTTAGCTATTAAAGGAGCGGCTGCTAACGGTTACATCCAAGAAGAAGCATTAGCATATGAATTAGCTGGAGAGTTTTATCAATCTTTGGATAAAGAGATAATTGCTCGAACTTATCTGACAAAAGCTTATTATGCCTATATCCGCTGGGGAGCTATAGCAAAAGTTAAATACTTAGAATCCCGTTATCATTATTTAGTCGATCGCCATCAATACCCAATACATAAAAATGTTATCAGCACTGCCCAAACTACTATTAACAATAGTTTGGTGCTGGATTTTTCAACAGTTGTTAAAGCATCACAAGCTGTTTCGAGCGAAATTATTCTCAGCCGCTTGCTAGAGAAACTTGTACAGCTTGTCAAGGAAAATGCAGGCGCTCAAAAAGTATTATTTCTTGCCAAGACAGGTAATCAATTATTCATAGAAGTTGGACTTACCGGTCAGTTTAATGATCTAACCGTGTTACCATCTCTCCCGATTGCCGAATCGGATATCCTCCCAATTTCCTTGATTAACTATGTAGAAAGAACGCAAAAATACTTGGTTTTAGATGATGCTACCCGATCCGAGCAATTCCAATTTGACCCTTATATTGCGGTCAATCAACCCCTATCTATCCTAGTATTGCCAATTATCCATCAAGGCAACCTTACGGGAATTTTTTACTTAGAAAATAATTTAACCAAAGGTGCTTTTACTAGCGACAGGCTAGAAATTTTGGCAATCCTGTCTGCACAAGCCGCTATTTCTCTAGAAAATGCTCGTTTTTATAGTATTCTGGAAACGCGAGTAGCCCAAAGAACTGAGAATTTGCATACTGCATTAGAAGAACTTCGCCACACTCAATTGCAGCTAATTCAAAGTGAAAAAATGTCCAGTTTAGGGCAAGTTGTCGGGGGAGTGGCTCACGAAATTAATAACCCGATTAACTTTATTTATGGAAATTTATATTATACCAATGAATACGCGGAAAACTTACTAAATCTACTACGTTTATACCAAAATAATTACCCAAATCCCGGACCAGAAATAGTAAATTTAACCGAGCAAATTGATTTAGATTTTTTGATGAATGATTTCACTAAAATGATAGATTCAATGAGAGTGGGTGCTGCGAGAGTTCGCGATATTGTGTTGTCGCTGCGAAACTTTTCTCGGCTAGATGAATCAGATAGGAAATGGGTGAATCTCCACGAAGGTATCGACAGCACGTTGATGATTTTGGATCACAAATTAATTGATATTCAAGTGTTCAAGGAGTACGGCAATTTGCCTTTAGTGAACTGCTATCCGGGAGAAATTAATCAGGTATTTATGAATGTACTGACTAATGCTATTGATGCTTTGTATCACGAAAAAAGAGGGAGGGAAGTTGACTCGACAATTCAGATTTGCACTGAAGTCGCCGAAGGAAATCAAGTAGCAATTCGCATTGTAGATAATGGTGTGGGGATGAGTTCGGAGGTATTGGGTAAAATATTTGACCCGTTTTTTACTACTAAAGAGGTAGGTAAGGGGACGGGTTTGGGATTGTCTATCAGTTATCAAATTGTGGTAGAACAGCATGGAGGAAAGTTAATTTGCAAGTCGGAACCTGGAGAGGGCAGCGAGTTTACTATACTGCTGCCGTATTGATTAATTAAAGCCATCGTGACAGCAACTGCTCAAATACTTCCACAAAGCCGATCGCAAGTTGAATCAATGGCCAACCCACCAGACAAATTAACACCGCCCAGCGAGTTTGAATATCCAAACCTTGCCGAACCGCCACAATTACAGCTAGCAAACTCCAGACAACTAATATGCGCTCTATTCCTTCTCCCAGCAAGGGAATTAAGGTTAAGAAACTCAGAACTTGGGGGGCATAGGCAAATCCGATTGGAACCAGCAGCTCCCGATAAGTTACGTGACCCGGTTTCAGCCACTCCCCGATTTTAAAGATAGTGAAAGTCCAAAAATAATAACCCCCCGCGACTGCCAAACCCTCTATGAAAAGTCCTAGAAATAATATTGATAGCTCAGTTCGGTTGATTAACAAGATGACAGAACTGCCCAACACGCGGGACAGCGCAGCTAAAATTACAATTGTTAAAGCTATTCGCTTAGTTCTGCGAGTGTAGGGAGTTTTTTCGTAAAAATTGCCGTTCAAAGAAAGCGCGTTCCAAAGCGTTGCGCCCAAACCTGCAATTGAATCTTCTCCCTTCACGTTGAACTCCTGCTCCTCAAGATAGTTGACAACTTGTACAAAATAAGCTCTAATACAGCAGCATCACCGAACTATTTCTAGGTAATTAAGTAATTAATTGGCATTCTACCAGATTTTATTAAATGCTAAGATTGATTTTACGGATACTTGCATGGCTGCGCGGGGGAAGTTTAAATTTGTTGCTGATCGCAGGTGTAATTTTGATAATTTGGGGCATTCTTTCGCCAGTGGGCACTGTTATATGGTGGCTGAATCAAAGTGCCGAAACTTTTGGTATCAAGAAAAATCCACCGGAGATATTGCCATCTAAGAAGGGCAATCTAGAAGCGCGTAAGTCTTCGCCACTTAATTGCTATATCATCTTTTTACCGGGAGTTGGCGATTTTTCGGGGGACGAATTAACGCCGGGCGAAGAGTTGTTTCTCAAGCGCTTAGTTAAAATTCACCCGCAATGCGTAGCAGTGGGCGATGTTTTTCCTTACTCAGTTTCTAACAAAAGTTTAGGAGGAGAGCGGTGGCTAGCTCCTTTTTGGCGGTTTGCAGAACAGGCAAAAAAAGGGCCGATTGCGGGGAATATATTCATTAAAATTCGCAATCTCTGGAGGTTTGCAATTTCTCTAGATTATCGCTACGGCTTTGCATACAATCAGGGAATAGCTAATGCAATTATCGAGCGGATGAATGCTAAATCCCCCATTTCAGTTAATTCTCCACAACCTTTAAAAGTTATTTTAATTGGCACTAGCGGCGGCGCACAAGTTGCTTTAGGTGCTACTCGTTATCTTAAAGAATGGCTGAAGGCAGAAATTACGGTTGTTTCGGTTGGGGGGGTGTTTTCGGGAGAAAATGGTTTTGCAGAAGCCGATCGCATTTTCCACTTTCGCGGCACTCGCGATTCTATTGAGGATATCGGCGGCATAGTTTTTCCGACTCGCTGGTACTGGTACGCTACTTCTCCTTTCAATCAAGCTCGTTTGCAAGGCCGCTATGCAGAAGCTGTGAGCGGCCCTCACAAGCACGACGGCGATGAGGGATATTTTGGGGAAAATCTAGCAGCGGATGGTAAAAAGTATGTAGATATAACGCTGGACAAAATTAATCAATTGCCTGTTTGGTCTGAGGGCGCGCACGATTGATGAGTTCTTGCATATTCGATAGTCATTAGTTATTCATTGTGTCATTGTTGGTTGTGCGTCGCTTGAAGCTTGGCCTTGTTGCCTTTCAGTCTCTACCTCAAATTCCCGATGCCCGATGCCCAATTCCCAATTCCCCATTCCCTATTATAAATGTCTCGACCAACATTATATATTGCCATCACAAATCACGGATTCGGCCACGCTGTCCGAGTCTCCTCCGTAGCTGCAAAAATTCAAGAATTAAATCCAGAGATTTTACTAATTATCACAACAACAGCACCTCGCTGGCTGCTAGAATGTTATATTGGTGGCGACTTTATCCACCGTCCCCGCGCTTTTGATGTGGGTGTGGTGCAAGCTGACAGTTTGAATATGGATAAAGACGCGACGCTGGAAAAATTGCGGGAAATCCGGAAAAAGCAAAATTCCCTAATTGCCAGCGAAGTTAATTTTATCAAGCAAAATCGGGTGGGTTTGGTGCTGGCAGATATTCCTCCTTTGGCAACGCGAATGGCGGCAGCGGCTGGGGTTCCCTGCTGGATGATGAGCAATTTCGGGTGGGATTTTATCTATCGCGAGTGGGGCGGGGAATTTGTAGAAATGGCAGATTGGATTGGTGAATGTTTCGGAATGTGCGATCGGCTTTTTCGTCTTCCTTTGCACGAACCGATGACAGCTTTCCCCAATATTCAAGATGTTGGCTTGACTGGCGGCAATCCTCGCTACAGTAACGAGAAAATTCGGGAAGTATTCGGAATTGAAACACCCCTGGAAAAAACTGTTTTGTTGACTTTCGGCGGATTGGGTTTAGAGGAAATTCCTTATCAAAATTTACAGCTATTTAGCGACTGGCAATTTATTACTTTTGATGCGGGATCTCCCGATTTGCCGAATTTGATTAAAGTCAAAAATCAGGAGTTTGCAAAATCTCTCCCGATTTTACCCCGTCCGGTTGATATTATGCCTGTCTGCGGGCGCTTAGTTTCTAAACCGGGATACAGCACTTTTGCGGAAGCTTTGCGCTTGGAAATACCTGTCGTTTCTATAATGAGAGAAGGTTTTGCAGAAGCTGGGGTGTTGCTGGAAGGGATTCAAAATTATGCGGAACATCAAATCTTGACGGCGACGGAGTTTTTTGAGGGGGATTGGGAGTTTTTGCGGCAACCGCTGCATCCGCCCCGTTTGTCGGGTAAATTGGATAAAAATGGTACGGAGGATCTCGCCCAAGCTGTTGTAGACTATTTTTCATAAGTGCGATTAGAAATCGATCTTACACAAACAAAGTCTACCTCCGCCGACAGAAGACTTTTGCATCAGTCTCATCCAAAATCTAAAATCTAAAATCGAATGAATCACTATCAACAGATACTCAAGATTCAAACTACAGGAAAATCTCTGTCCAAAATCACTCCTAAGATAGAAGATGTGGTGGCGAATTCAGGTATTAAAACGGGACTTTGTAGTTTATTTTTGCGCCATACTTCTGCTAGTTTGGTGATTCAAGAAAATGCTGACCCGGATGTACTTAAGGATTTGGCTAACTTTTTGGCGAAACTGGTACCGGAGGACGATCGCTACATTCACGATGCGGAAGGCCCAGACGATATGCCGGCGCATATTCGCACTGCGCTGACTCATACTTCTGAACAAATCCCGATCGACCGCGGCAGGTTGCTGTTAGGAACTTGGCAGGGAATTTACCTGTGGGAACATCGTCAGCGGGGTCATATTCGCGAATTAGTTGTTCACGTCAGCGGCACTTGATCGGAATTTGTACCTCGCTGATTTTAGTTGCTTCCGGCGTCATCGGGGAATTGTAAAAAAAGCGGCGCGGCGGCCCGACTATTTCGTATTCAGGATGTTCTTGAAGCCAATCTTTGAGTTTCTGGAGGTTATTTTCGTAGCTTTCCCAAGTGTAGGCCCCGCCCACGCCGATGCTGACAACCATCATGGGCGAAGTATCCGTAACTTCTACAGCGGAGTTAACGCTGCTGGGGGCGATATTTGGTGCGGGATAGAGGAACGAAACTTCAGCTTGAGGAACTGCATCGATTTGCCCGGAAGTTTTCGTGTAGCGCGCTTCTACTGGCGTTGTCATCGCAATTTGGTTGTTGCTGATGTGTTGAAATAAGGGATTGAAGGCGATGCCAGTTGCTTGTCGCAAATCGCCCGCGTGGGTGTAGGTGACAGCGCGGTAGTGAGGATATTGCTTAACTTCTATGACCCCAATCTGTGCGGGTTCAGGGAATCCAGTAGGTAATACCATTTGAGATTTAAAAGTTGAGATTTTACATTGAAAAATGGGGGAATACTTACTCCGCAAGGGTTTGGAACTTGCTTGCAGTTGCATTATTTTTGACAACTGGTATAAATAGACTGAGATTGTTTGCAGACAATCGTTCAGGTGGCACAATTAGTTTAGCAGTTATTTAAGGCGCTGCTAACTATCGATCGCCTAGAATTAGTTGAGAGATTATTAATTAACCTCATAATAATACGGACGGCACTGAGTAAGCAGAGAAACATTAATCTAGTTGTGCTTGAAAAATTAGCGTTTTTCAGGTGTTTGCTATTTGTGTCGGAAAATATTCGGCTGTTGGGCCGATCGAGCTGTGCGTTCTCAGTTATTGCCACGCTTATCGCGTTCAATAACGCCTATCAATTATACCGCTTTCAGGGAATGACGTATGAAAAAGATTCTAGTGATTGAGGACGAGCAAGTAATTCGGGAAAATATTCTCAAACTCCTCAAAGCTGAAGGTTTCGACGTGACGGGTGCAGAAAATGGAGCAAAAGGTTTAGATGCGGCGGTGTCAAATGTTCCCGACGTGATTATTTGCGACGTGATGATGCCAGAACTTGACGGGTATGGGGTGCTGGTGGCCTTGCGATCTAATCCGGTTACTGCTACAGTACCTTTTGTTTTTCTGACCGGTAAAGCCGATCGCTCTGAAATGCGGCAAGGTATGGAATTGGGAGCAGATGATTACCTGACTAAACCTTTTAGTAAAGCTGAACTTGTGGGCGCGATATCGAGCCGCTTGAAAAAACAAGAAGCTGTCGCCGAACAGTACAATACTTTGCGATCGCCAAGCAGCGAATTCAACCAAGATGCCACCGACAAATTAGAGCAGATAAAAACAAGTTTGCGCGACGCACTGGAACGAGAAGAATTCCAAGTTTACTATCAGCCACAAGTCAATGTCCAGACAGGTAAGATTATGAGCGCCGAAGCTTTAGTGCGCTGGGTACATCCAGAAAAAGGGCTGATTTCGCCTGCAGAATTTATTCCCCATGCCGAAGAAACTGGCTTCATTGTAGAGTTAGGCGAGTGGGTTTTGCACACAGCTTGCAAGCAAATGCAAGTTTGGCAAAATGCTGGTTTTTCGCTTCGGATAGCGGTGAATCTGTCGCCGCGCCAATTTCACCAACCGGATCTCAGCAGCAGAGTTGCCCAAATTTTAGCAGAAACTGGTTTGCAAGCGAGCAGTTTGGAATTAGAGCTGACAGAAAGTTTGATGGTAGAAGATGCCGAAAGTGCGATCGCCACTTTGCAACACTTGAAAAATTTGGGAGTTTGTATATCTCTTGACGATTTCGGAACGGGGTATTCTTCTTTAAGCTATCTGACGCAATACCCCTTCGATACTTTAAAAATAGACCGCTGTTTTATCAGCAATATAACCGATGGTTGCACAAATGCAGCGATTGTGAAAGCTATTATTGAAATGGCGCACAGTCTCTGTCTTGAGGTAATTGCCGAAGGAGTTGAAACGGAAGCCGAAAAAGATTTTCTATGGCGCTATAAGTGCGATATAATGCAAGGATATTTGTTTAGTCCTCCTTTGGCATCAGCGGATTTTGAACAATTGTTGATAGCAGGAAAATAGAATATCTATTAAGTCAATATTGAGCGAAAATTAAGTGCGATCGGGGTGGAATATGGTTGTAGAATCCAGCAAAAATGTTGACTCACTCAAATCAAGCAATAAAAAAAATAAGGATTTTTACCTAGCTATTCAACTAGCTCTATTGATAGTGTTTTTAGCTATTTTATCCAGATTTTTTATCATTGTCAACGCTGGAGAACGGGGCGTGCTGATGCAGTTTGGTAAAGTCCAAGAACAGGTACTCGGAGAAGGACTTCACGTAATAGTCCCCACAGTTTATAGTGTAAAAAAGTTGAGCGTCAGGGTACAAAAACAGGAAAGTTCCGCTGAAGCTTCCTCAAAAGATTTGCAAGATGTTTTCACGGATGTAGCGCTCAACTGGCATATTATCCCAGAAGAAGCCAATGCTATTTTTCAACAAATAGGTGACGAGAAAGAAGTCGTGGCTCGCATTATCGAGCCGGCTGTTGAAGAAGTATTAAAAGCAGTTATGGCTAAATACACGGCTGAAGAAATTATTACTAAGCGGGGAGAAGTTAAAGCCGCAGTTGATGATTCTTTGACCTTGAGGCTAGTTACATATCACATTGCCGTTGACGATATTTCTTTAGTACACGTTCACTTTTCTGAGCGGTTTAGCGAGGCGGTGGAGGCGAAACAAATTGCCGAACAGGAGGCAAAAAGAGGGGAGTTTTTAGCGCTAAAAGCAGCAAAACAGGCGGACGCTAAGGTGAATTTAGCCAAGGGAGAAGCCGAAGTGCAAAGGTTGCTGCGGGACAATTTGACTCCGGAACTTTTGGAAAGGCAGGCTATAGAAAAATGGGATGGGAAATTGCCGCTGATTGTTGGTGATGGGGGTAAAAATATATTGGACTTGAGGAAATTGGTTGAGAGATAATTATAATCCTGCACGCAGGGGTAGCCAGAAACCGGGTTTCTTTACGAAAATACACGGGGTTTAGCTTTTTATGTGGGTAAAAAACCCGCTTTCTTGAGTATTGGTGCGTAAGTCCTGAATTACCAATTACCAGCACCTTAAGTTAATATCTGTTCAAAAGCTTTAGTAATTCCAGTTTGAAAACGCTGTCGGTGCTTCAGTTTTAAAACGGGTTTAATTATTTCCAAACATACATTAGAACTTGGTTGGCTATCTATAATTTTAATCGCTCGTAGTGTAGATAGCTGCAATTCTTTTTTTACCATCAATTCAGGAATAGCCGCTGCACCTGTGCCACTTTCCACCACTGCTTTTACCATTTCACTGCTGTTCAAAACTAAAGTTACATTCAATTCATCGGGATTAACGCCCCAACTTTGCAAAGCTTGTTCCAACATTTGCTGAACTCCAGAACCAGCTTCTCGCATCACCCAATCCGTTTTCGCAATTTCCGTTAAACTCACTTCTGCACGTTCAAACCAAGGGTGAGATTGGCCAACTACAATCAGCAAGCGTTCGCTGCCTACAACTTCTTCCTCCAGAGTGTTCTTAAGCGAAGCTTTGATGTCTCCCGTCACTAAACCTAAATCAAATGTTCCCGTCGCCGTCCCTGCACAAATTTCTTCGGCATTTGCCAGAGTACAATTCACGGAAATACCAGGATATTGCTGTTTAAACTTGCTAAGTTTATCAGGCAACCAATAATTGCCAATGGTCAGACTACAACCCAAGTTTAATTCGCCTCGCTGCAAGTCATTCAACTCCCGCAAACCTCTCTCAGTCAAAGCAACTTGGTCGAGAATTTTCTGAGTTTCAACTTGCAGCAACTTCCCCGCATCTGTGATTTCGATGCGGCGGCCGATGCGGTGAAATAGTTTTACTCCGTATTGCGCCTCTAAGCTTTGGATTGTCGCGCTGACAGCGGGTTGCGTGATGTAAAGTTCTTCCGCTGCGCGGCTGAAGTGCAGGTGTTCCGCGACAGCTAGAAAAACTCGCAGTTGATCAAGCGTCATTCCGGCCATGCTGAGTACCCTTTTACTAAATACAGACAGTTTTTTTTTGAAATAAAAATCTTTGGCGGCTAAACTTTGACCTGAACTTTTCGAGTATCTGGTACAGACTGGAATTCCCAGAAAAGCACGGTTGTTAGCCGCTATTTAAATTTTCCTTTTAACATCAAGGGTTTGGGCTGGTGGCGACAGATAGGTCTCGTCTTCCAACAGTTCTTTTGCCACGGCACTGCATCACTTGTATTTATTAATTCGATAAACAAGACCATTTGATTCTACCTGTCAAGAGCCTTAAGGTGATACTTAAGCTTCTAACGCAGGGCCCGATGCTGAAGCAGCACCGACAAGTTTAAGCCGATCGCCAAAAGTCGATCGACAACAAGAGAGAAGATAAATGACTAAGAAAACGCCAAAAAATCACAGTCCCCACGGCTTAAAGCCGGACTGCCTCTCGTTTGGGGAGGTTTTAGCTCAATCCTTTGCTGTCATTGCACCTACAACTATACCCGCATCTAATCTAGGGTTAATTGTCGCTCTTTCGGGTAACGGGGCTTGGCTGAGCTTTCTCATCGGCTTGATAGGCTTAGTATTTGTCAGCATCAATATCAACCAATTTGCGAGTCGATCGGCTTCTGCCGGTTCTCTTTATTCTTATATTGTTAAAGGACTAGGCCCGACTGCCGGCGTAATTTGTGGCTGGAGTTTGGTACTGGCTTATCTATTTACTGCAATGTCCGTTTTGTGTGGTTTTGCCAACTTTACGGGTACTTTCATCGGTCATTTAGGCATCCATCCCTCGCCGATTACGCTGTTAGCGATCGGGGCCGGGGTTGCTTGGTATGCAGGTTATAAAGATATCCAACTCTCAGCTATGGCGATGCTGTGGCTAGAGGGGGCATCAGTGGCCGCGATCGCACTTTTAGGAATGATCATCTGGGCGCACAAAGGTTTTGCCCTGGATATGTCCCAACTGACTTTGGAAGGCGTAACTCCGGGGAACATAGCGACAGGACTTGTCTTAGTAATGTTTGGTTTCTCTGGCTTTGAAAGTGCGACATCTCTGGGCGACGAAGCGAAAAAACCCTTAAAAAATATCCCCAGGGCTGTCATGGGCAGCGCTGTGATGGCAGGCTTATTCTTCATTCTGATGACCTATATTGAGGTTTTGGGTTTTAGCGGTACTGGAGTTTCTATTACTAATAGTGAAGAACCTCTGACTTTTCTGGCGCAACAAGTGGGCATGGGTTGGTTGGGAGAGTTAGTGGCTTTCGGCGCTTTATTTAGCTTTTTTGCTTGCGTGCTCGGCAGCATCAATCCAGCGGCGAGAGTGTTTTTTATGATGGCGCGCCACGGTTTGTTTCACTCTTCATTAGGTGTAGCGCATTCGTCTAATAAAACTCCCCACGTTGCAGTAACCCTGTGTACATTTATGACATTTTTGGTGCCGGCTGTGATGTCTATGTTTAACATCAAACTGTTCGATTGTATGGGTTATTTGGGGGCAATTTGCAGCTACGGATTTTTAACCGTGTACGTCTTAATTTCGATCGCAGCTCCGGTTTACCTGCACAAAATTGGTAAGTTGCGCCTGCGAGATGTGCTGTTCTCCGTGGTGGCGATCGCATTTATGATGATTCCGATTGCGGGCAGCGTTGGCATTCCCGGCAGCACTACGTTCCCACCTCCAGAAGCTCCTTACAATGCCTTTCCTTACTTGTTCTTGATGTACTTGGCGGCTACTTGCGGATGGTTTTTCTGGCAACGGCTGCGTTCTCCTGAACTCGCGGGATCGATGCAGCAGGGTATTGACGCAATTCATGCCAAGTTCGAGGAAGAAAATGCAATTTACGGCGGTGTTCGATTGAAAGCCGTCCCCTTTGACAGTGAGCGTTTTTGATTAGCAGTTACCAGTGCGCTGTTCGGAGAAATAGTTTTTAAGCAACTGGGTTTTTACTGAGATATTGCAGCATTGTCAATCAGCATTTCAAAGGCGTTGCTTCGATCAACAGCTCACAATAAAATTTAATTTTTGTGGAACGGGAATCTTGCCCGTTCCGAAGATACGAACCCAGCAAGTACAACCAATAAAAAATCTGAGGAGACACAGAAATGAATGAATTACTAACAGCAATTTCTACGGCAATAACAGCTTTTACGGCTACGAATCTAGACGATATTCTGATTCTGCTGCTGTTTTTCTCGCAGGTGAATGCAGTATTTCGGCGCAGGCATATCGTCTTCGGTCAGTTTCTGGGCTTTACTGCACTGGTTTTTGTTAGCCTTCCCGGCTTTTTTGGCAGCTTAATATTTCCGCCAGATTGGATCGGAATGCTGGGTTTGCTGCCAATTGCGATCGGGCTTAGCCGCTTGCTGAATCCAGAAACCGACGATTCCGAAGTTGAGACAGAAGTAGAGCAATCTGAGAAATCTTTTTTTAGAAGTTTTTTGTCTCCTCAAACTTACAGCGTAGCAGCGGTGACGGTGGCAAATGGGGGCGACAATATCGGGATATATATGCCACTTTTTGCTAGCAATACTCTAGAAGGTTTGGCGGTGGTTCTCACTGTATTCTTCGGGATGGTGGGCGTTTGGTGCTACGCTGCTTATCGGTTAATTCAGATGCGGGCGATTGCGGATAATTTGACTCGCTACGGCAATCAGCTTGTGCCTTTTGTTTTGATCGGATTGGGAATGGCGATTCTGGTAAAAAGTGGCACTCTTGCTAGTCCAACTTTAAGTATAATATCTTTAGTTGGTTGCTGTTTCTGTTTGATAACTATGAGTAGAAGTAACGCCAGCGAAACTGAAGTTTAGAAAAATTGCAGGGACAGCACATGAATTGGATTGCAGCAGCGATTATTGCCGGGATTACATCTTTTGCCGCAACCAATATCGACGATATGGTGCTTTCGATGCTGTTCTTCGCCCAGGTAAATGATACTTTCCGCCCCCGGCATATCTTTTTCGGTAAGTACCTCGGATTTGCAGCACTCATCGCTGCTAGTTTGCCCGGTTTTTTTGGTGGTTTAATTGTGCCGAAAGCTTGGATTGGTTTGCTGGGTTTGGTTCCGATCGCGATCGGCATCAGTCACTTAGTCAGGAGAGATAATGAGGAAAATGACGTACAAGCCGTATCTGGCGAATTTAACCGTCAATCTAACTCATCTGTGCTGTCAAAACTCTCCAATCTTTTCAATCCCCAAACTTTGAATGTGGCTGCGGTAACAGTGGCCAATGGCGGAGACAACATCGGCATTTACTTGCCGCTGTTTGCTAGCAGCGATTTGCCGAGCTTGGTGGTGATTTTGGCGGTTTTCTCGGTGATGGTAGGTGTTTGGTCTTATGTCGCTTACCGATTAACTCGCCAAAGGGTGATCGCCCCTATTTTGACTCGCTATACCAAGGCTGTTGTCCCTTTTGTATTAATTGGCTTGGGAATATTTATTCTGATTGAAAGCGGTACTTATCACCTGCTCCCGGCATTTCAATTTAACTAAGAATTAGCCTCGGTTCCGCTACTTATATCCCTCTCTAGGCAGATAACTTTTCCGATGTTCATAATTTATAACCCATCATTTTTACCTTACCAATTGTTTTCTTAAAATGGTGTCTAAATTACTTGCCATATATCACCAAATATGCTAAGTTAATAATGAACTAATTAACCGAGCTAAAAGCAGCTTCAAACTAATTTAGCCTCGAATTTTTACGAAAGTTCAAGCCATTTTGTGAGCTAGCAAGTTGCCAGACTTAGGCAAGAATATACCTGTCATTTCACTAAATCCTGTAGTGGTGAATCCAACTCAGCTAAAAATTTGAGGAGGAATCCTTAAAATATCGCCCGAACACTTTGCCACTACCCCACACCGATCGACTTTGACAATAGGTCTAATCCTAAAAAACCAGATTTTGCGATTCTGCCAAATTTGGTTTCTCAGGCCAACCAGTTAAAGATAGTTCGTTTTTGCCTAAGTCTTAAGATAGCAAGCCAACAGAAAGTTGAAAAAAACCTGACAATCTAGAAAAGGACAAAAATTGTGAAAATCTTCAAATTTGTTTTAGTGCTCTTGGTAATGACCGCCAATTTAGTATTCGTTCCCCCCTCCTGGGCAGACGCTCCAAAAACGCCAAAATATGCGAGCAATCCCGACTACATAGAGGTGACTCAAGCTTTGAACACTCTCAGGACAGCGAAAGATGCACCCGATACCGCCCCGACTTATACCCCTGAGCAACTTCAGCAAAAAATCGCTCAATTGGAGTTTCAAAAATACACTTTAGAAACGGGAAAGCCTTGGGGTCAGTGCCGCAACGAGACAGGAAAAACCCTGGCTGTCTACGGCCCGAAAGGCAAAAAAGCCGCTTCTTCTACTTACGAGAATGCCCTTTATTTTCTAGCTGACGGCCAAACAACTGAACATAAATGGGATTGCGATGGAATTTATCTACCCAGCGATATCAAAGCAACCGATTTAAGAACTACCGATCAACCTTCAGAAGAATTGACGGGCGGTATAGCTGTTAAGATAGTTGACGGAACTCAAGTTGTAGCCAGAGCTAATCCCGATACGGGGGCTGTAGAATTCAACGTTCCTACTGCTAAGGTTTTCCAGCCTGGGGATGCGAATTGGTTTGTTCCTGATGTGACTCAGGCTTACATAGATACGCAAGTTCCCAACGCACCAACTGAGGAAAATGATTAGTTTTGGTGAAGTTGTAATGCGATCGGCTGTGTAAAGCCTGTTCCAACGCAACAACCCGCCGGGGAGCTATCCCCGGCGGATAATCGTCCCAGCGGAAATCTATCAGTTTACCTTCATATTTGGAGTTAATATTAAAAGGCTAATCTATGCTATTAAATTGGAAATCCACGAAAGTAAATACAGAAAAGATTAGGCGACCAAATCCGTCGCGGGTGCGGGATCACTTGGCAAACGAGCGCACCTATTTAGCATGGATGCGGACAGCAATATCGCTGATGGGTTTTGGCGTAGTTATCGTCCGCCTTCGCACCTTCCATGCCCCTCTGCTGCCAACTCCCGGCAATGGTTGGAAGTTGGGTTTGCTTTTTTCAGCAGTGGGTTTGCTGACGGTGTTATTCTCAACTAAGCACTACTTCGGCGTCCGCCACGATATTGATTACGATACTTATGAACCTACGGATCGGTGGGTAATTCTTTTCAGTCTGGCGATCGCCATTTTAGGCGCTGGGGTAATTTATTATATGTTCACCGTTCCTTCTAGCTTAGAAGGTTTGATGGCACCTGAATAATGGTAGCCGTTTAATATGAATATTAAAGAGTTCGATCGCGTGCAATTATCGTTCAAACCGATGCAAGTAGATGATGAGAAACCAAAGCAGCCCAATCTGTCGCGGGTGATCGATCGATCGGCAAATGAGCGCACCTTCTTAGCATGGATGCGGGCCGCGATCGCCCTCATGGCTTTTGGCGTCGTCATCATCCGACTTCGCGTCGTGCAAATGCCCGTACATTACCGTCAGGCGATGGGGTGGAAGTTGGGTTTAATCTTCTCTCTAATAGGTTGGGTGACAGTCTTAATCTCAACTAAGCACTACTTCACCGTTCGCCACCAAATTGACCACGATACCTACAATCCCCCAGACGCCATGGTTTTATTTTTCAGTTCCGCTGTGGGCTTATTGGGAATTGGAGTAATTTATTCAATTTTGGCAACTGCCCTGAGCCCAAGTAGTTTTGTAATACCCGATTGATTGTCAACAGGAGTTAATCATGAATAGCGATATAGTTGCCACGAGTGCTTCCATTCTCATCTTAGGTGCTGCTATCTGGGCCGCATTCGTAGTGCTGGAGACTGTCGCGAAAATAGTCCCTAAATTGCTAGGCGTGACAGTTGCGATCGGGCTTTTGCTCGTTTACCTGCAATTTTACTGGGGTATCGATATTGCATATCTTTGGCAAACTGTCAAGCATTTGCCTGAAGCTTTCAATTTCTCGATCGCAGCCTAAACCGACACCAGGCAGCATTCTCAACAACCTCTCCCGGATAGATATTTTTCTACCGGAAACAAAGTATATTCAGCCGATCGCCAAGAAAATACGGTAACTCGATTGACTTACTAGACATAACTCAGCTTTGCTGTTAAACTACGGTAAGTCGATCGAGTAATGAGCTATTAACGTGGAAAACGCTAAAAAAGTCATTGAAGAGTACCAGATTGCAGGACAACTAAGCCAACAGTTGCCACAAGCTAAAGGCTTTAACGAAGTCTGGTTTAAAAAGATCAGAGGCGGGTTGCTTCTGGCAATTGGATATTTGCTATCACCGCTGTGTTGGTGGAACGACATATTTTTCAATCTGCCAATTGCCTACGCCTTTGGGTATATCTTTAGTTGGCTTTCCCCAGATTTGCTGTTTCCTTGCACAATTGTCGGCTACTGGCTTTCCAATATTGTGGGAATTCTGTTGATGCAGCTAGGAACTTTAGATGTTGTTACAGACAAACCCAAGGAAAAAAACCTCAAAAAAGAGTTATTGACGGGTTTAATATCATCAACCGCCTTCACAGTTGTCATTGTGGCATTGATTCATTTTAATGTTCTCGATACTCCCGATTTCTTTTCCAGCCAACAGTCGGTTAACCTCAGCTCTGCTTTACCTGTGACGCTCGTCACTTCAAGGTAGAAAGTCGAATATAAACCCCATAAATAAATCGAGGGTTTTTAATCAGTTACACAGGTAGATATCAGAAAATCAGGGAGCTTTTACACTACAAATTATGTAGTTTTGTTTATTGGCATTTACTTACTTTTACCAAAAATTTTGTAGCTGAACGCGCGGTAAGTCTCAAGCGTTGAATAGCAAAATTCCTGGCTAGAAAGATTGGAATGCGAGTAAGATTTTGCCTGTGTAGCTGTGTTGCCGGAGCCGCGCCAGTTATCTATTTTTTGGTTGGTTGGCAGGGCTTAATTACACAGTTTTTGGGCATAACAGTGAACTACTTATTACTATCATTTCTCAGCTTTTTTGTTGGCATTATTGTTGGTTTGACCGGAGTTGGCGGAGCGTCGCTCATAACACCAATGTTAATTTTTGTTTTCCAGATTCCGGCATCAATTGCCATTAGTTCGGATGTCGTAGCTGCTACACTGATGAAAGTTGTTGGTGGCTTCAAACACTGGCAGCAAAAAACCCTCGACTTGCAAGTAGTTAAGTGGCTGGCATTGGGTAGCGTACCCGGTTCCCTGACTGGCGTGTGGGTTTTACACTACATCAAATCCAGCGGAAGTCAGGACTTAGACAGCATATTGCTGCGCCTTCTCGGAGTAGCTATCGCACTAATTGTCGCTTTATCCCTGACCCAATTAGTGGTCAAAACATTTTTCCCTAAGTTTAAATTGCCTTCGCCTCCTAAATGGGACTTAAATACTAATTATGGTCGTTTTTGTACTGTGGGTGCAGCAGCAATTTTAGGCTGCATAGTGGGAATCACTAGCGTTTCTTCCGGTTCGATGTTTGCATTGTTGCTGATTGCTTTTTTCCGCCTGGATACTTCTAAATTGGTGGGTACAGATATTTCGCAGGCGGCAATTTTGTTGATGTTTACATCTCTGGGACACCTCAGCCTCGGAACAGTAGACTGGAGTTTAGTATTGCCAATTTGGTTGGGTTCGGTGCCGGGAGTTTTGGTAGGGGCTAAATTCTGCCAAATTATGCCTCAACGCCCGCTAAAGTTTGTGATTTACGGAATGTTGGCAATGGCGAGTTGGAAGTTGTATCAAGTCTGAAAAGTAGGGGTAGTGCCAAGAATACCTACCCCTACTTTGCAAGGGCAACCACGTGGATTGCCCCTACTACGTATTAATAATTGCTGACTAATGCTTCGAGTTCGCGGACTGAAGGCAATTCTAAATCTTTGAACAAGACTGTGCTGAGGTAGCGTTCGCCATAAGAAGGCTGCACAAAAACTATCAATTTTCCAGCATTTTCGGGACGCTTGCCGACTTGAATTGCAGCACACAAAGCGGCGCCGGCAGAAATTCCTGACAACAATCCTTCTTCTCTGGCAAGTCGGCGACTGTAGGCGATCGCATCTGCGTCGCTAACTGCGATAACCTCATCAATTAACTCTGGTTTCAAGACTTCTGGGATGAATCCTGCGCCAATCCCTTGAATTTTGTGAGCACCAGATTTACCTCCAGAAAGCACGGGGCTGGTGGCGGGTTCAACTGCGATCGCCCTAAAACTCGGTTTCCGCTGTTTAATTACCTCAGCCACTCCCGTAATCGTACCGCCGGTGCCAACTCCAGCCACTAAAAAATCTACTTTACCCTCTGTATCTTCCCAAATTTCCTCAGCCGTGGTTTCCCGGTGAATTTTCGGATTAGCGGGGTTGCGAAACTGTTGCAGCATGAAAGCGTCGGGGGTTTCTTCTACAATTTCTTCCGCACGGGCGATCGCGCTTAACATCCCTTCATGTCCCGGAGTTAATTCCAACTGAGCTCCGTAAGCTTTCAGCATCGATCGGCGCTCTAAACTCATCGTATCCGGCATCGTTAAAATCAGACTGTACCCTTTCGCCGCCGCGATCATTGCCAAAGCAATTCCAGTATTTCCTGAAGTCGGTTCAACTAAAATAGTTTTCCCCGGTTGAATTAACCCTGCATCTTCTGCAGCCTGAATCATGCTCCCTGCAATCCGATCTTTCACCGAAGCAGCCGGATTCATCCCTTCCAATTTGGCCACAATTTGAGCAACTACTCCTTCGGCTTGGGGAATTTTATTGAGCTGAACTAAAGGAGTTCTGCCAATTATTCCTGTAACATCCTTAGCAATTTTCATGGCTTAATTTCTCTCCAATTAAATGTAGTACATGGGATGTGCTTGTTTGCGAACATCCCGCTGTTCGCACAAATCTTGTAATGTGTATTTGCCCAAAACAGCCCAAGATGCCTGTTGAGCTTCCTGCCAGATTTCTAGCACCGCAGTTTTTTCTATTGTTACAGATTCCGAAACTTTTTGGGTCTTGCAGCTCCCTTCGCCTTCGAGTGTCGAAAACACCTCTAGCAAAGTAATCTGCCAAGGCTCTTTCGCCAGCAAATAACCGCCTTTAGCACCCCGCAAACTCTGGACAATACTTGCACGCCGGAGCACGGCAAGAATTTGGTCTAGATAACGTTCCGGTATCTCTTGAGAAGCAGTAAGTTCGTTCACTGTTAGGGGCGAATCATTCGGGTGGTGACTCGCCAATTCCAAGAGCGCTAACAGGGCGTATTCTACTCTAGAAGATAGTTCCACATTCCCCACTGGCGATCGAGTTTAAATTGTACATTATATAATAGTACATAATTCCGGTAGATATACAGGTGTTAGTATATTTTTATTACAAAAACGGTTGGAGAAATCCCGTGAGCAACGTAAATGTAGGTTTAAGCTGTCGGCACTGTCGGTATTACGAGCAGCACGGGCACAGGGGCGGAAACTGCCGGATGCTCGGCGTGGGGGTAAAGGGTGGGTGGAAAGCTTGTCCGTTTTTGGTTCCACCCTTTGCACCGTCTTGGGAATACCCAGAAGCGGGTAGAGCCCGAAAGTCTCAAATGTTGCAGGGAGCGAGTATATTAGAGGCAATACCGCCCCCTTAAAGTAACTACTAAGTAGGTAGGCGGATATATGCTGTCTCATCGTTAAGTTTCTTCATACTCAGCTACTTAACGGCACTCAACAGGTGCGAGATATCGGATCTGTTGGCAGTGAGAAGAAAGAAATCAACACAAAGAAAAAAGCAAGTGCGACGATCGCACTTGCTTTTGAACTTATTGACGAGTCGATGAGAAAATTTAATTAACGCACATTCGATACAAATTATCTGTTGCCCAGACCATTCTGAATTTGATCGAAGATTGTACCGTCAGCGAAGAATTTATTTTGCACCGCATTCCAACCGCCTACATCGGCGACAGTAAACAGTTTGCCAATTCTGGAAAATTTACTGCTAAATTCTCCCGCTACCGTCGAGTTAACAGGTCGAAAACCCGCTTTAGCAAATTCTCGCTGAGCTTCCGGCGTGTAAAGATATTTCACAAAAGCCTCCGCCACCTTAGTAGTTCCATGTTTGGCAGCGTATTTATCAACTACAGCCACGGGGTTGTCAATGGAAATATTCACTTGGGGGATGATGAAAGGTTCAGCTTCGCCCTGCGTCTTCGCCAAGAGAATTTCGTTTTCGTAGTTGATCAGTACATCGCCTTGGTTTTGTTTGTAGAAGGTATCAGATGCTTCGCGGGCATCTTTGGGAAGCACTGGCACGTTTTTGTAAACCTGGCTGACAAAAGTGCGGGCTGCTTGTTCGTTTCCTCCGTTTCGAGTTACGGAACCCCACAAAGCTAAGAAGTTCCAGCGCGCGACACCAGAGGTTTTGGGATTAGCAGTAATTACTTTGATACCCGGTTTGGCTAAATCGGCCCAGCCTTGGATTTTTTTGGGGTTTCCGTTTCGCATTACTAATGCTGCAACTGATTTGCTAACAATCCCGTTATTGGGTACTTCTCGTTCCCAACCCTGTTTAATTAGACCGGCTTCTTGGATGCGATCGGTATCAAAAGCTAAGGCTAAGTGTACGACATCGGCTTCCAAACCGCTAATCACAGCGCGGGTTTGGGAACCTGAACCCCCGTAGCTTTGGCTGATAGTGACATTCTGGTTGTTTTCTCGTTTCCACTTCGCTACAAAGCCGGGAACAATCTTGTCGTAAGCAGATTTGGTAACAGCAAAGGAAACTAAGGTGAGTTCGACATCTTTTGGTTTTGCCTGGCTGATTGCAGGCTGAGGAATTAACCAGCTCAAGCCTAAACCTACTGCAAAAAAGAAAGTAAAAGCTTTGAACAGGGACGATTTTAGCAGAGCGGCTGATTTAATAAAAAATACTGGCAAACCAGGTTTTTTATTTAATGGCTGCAAGACAATATCTGGGAGATTATGATACCGCATTGATGCTTCTTAGTTCCTTTTATTTTTTCTCAGATGGATTGAGCGCACAATTAAGTTTAATGCGCTTGATATAGAGCAAATGCAGCCTGATGAGATTTCCCAGGATAATCTATCTATAAGATTTCGCTGATGTGGCAATTCTTATTAATGGCAACAGTGGCGAGATTGAGAGACTGTTGTGCTAAAAGTTTGGCGATCGATCTTTGAGTGCGCTTGCCACCTCTCTCTACTTAATCTCATACATTACACTATTAAATACTTAATGTCTATAGGTAAACAGTGGTTTATTGTTTTAGGCGCGCTTGGCGGGAAAACGCGACCTGCGGGTAGGGACAAAGGCCAAGCCTTTGTCCCTACCCGCAGGTCGATCGCCTATTCATGTTGGAAATTAATTCTCAAGTCGCAAGAGCGATCGCAATTTAATTCCCGCAACGCTGCCCAACAAAGCAGTCGCAATCCACAGCCAACCGTGCAAACTGGTAGAAGCAATACCGCTAAAAAAAGCGCCAACATTGCAGCCAAAAGCCAGCAGCGCTCCATAACCCATCATGAAACCGCCGCTCAAAACGGCTGTAACTTTGGGTAACGAAAGGTTTGTTTTGACGGTGAATTTGCCAGCCAAAGCCGCCGCTAAAACTGCTCCCAAAACAATGCCAAAATTCATCACGGAAGTAACATCAGCAAAAATGCCTTTTTGCAAGGATTCCAACTTGTCGGGAGTATTCCAAAACGGGTTATTTGCGGGATTCCACCCAAAAGCAGTAGCAAGTTCTGCGGCCCACAAAGTAAACCCCCAAGTCACTCCCCAAGGCCTGCCGTCAATTAACAGTTTTACCCAGTTGAGAAAGGCAAGAGAAAAGGCTCCGGCAGCGAGAGACCAAGGCCCGTAAAGCCATTGATTCTTGATTTGAGATTGAGGAGTTTTAATGATAAAATCTGCTGTTAAGGGTTGCTTGCCATTGGTGCGATTCCACTGCCAGAGGGCGATCGCAATTAACAGAAATACGCTTAGCTGCAAGATGACTGCGGGCATCCATCCCAAAGTTTTTCCTAAAGATATCGGTGGCAGCGATGGTAAATTCCACAGGTGTCTGGTCAAACTTCCTGCAAAAGAACCGATGCAAAAAGTCAGCAGCGTTAACAGCATTGACGTGCTGCCGCCGCCAATTGTCCAAAGCGTGCCGCAAGCACAGCCGCTGCCCAATTGCATTCCAATTCCGAATAGAAAAGCGCCGATCGCATTTTGCCAGCCCACAGGCGCAACAGCCCCGGCTATTTTGTGTCCGAATGCCTCTCCTGATGCAAGTACGGGAGCAAAAAGTACAGTAGCAATTCCTAACATCAACAAGTGCGCTAAAACACCTGTAATATCGCGATCGGCAAATAATTTGCGGTAAGCAGAAGCAAAGCCAAAACTTGCATGATACAAACTCGCGCCCAGCAAGCCTCCAATCAGAAATAAAACGCTCTGCCGCCAGCCGTAGGCGCTCAAACCGGCCGCACCAGCAGCAAATAGCGTCAGTATCAGAGCTAAGATCGGACGCTGCGATCGGGGCGGCGAAGTTTTTGTCAGGGGTGAAAAAGCAATTTCTGCGGTGTTATTCACAATAAAATACTTGACTCCAGAAACAACTGTAAAGCGAGGCAGAGCCTCCATTTTAGCGCTAAGTTTTTCGCGGGGAAGTCTCCGATTTTTCATCGGGTTGTTCGCTAGGAGTGCAAGCAACGGAATTATCTGCTTGTCGGTGCTCAGCTATTATTGTTGATAAACCAAAGCCAATCGAGCTGATTATTCCGAGCATTGATATCGAGATAATTGCTGTTTTCATTCTACCTCTTCGGTCAATTTTTAGCCCAAATTGCTGTTAACTACAGATTTGTTTTCTACACTGCTTGTTCCGGACCAGTTTCTACAGGTAAATTAGTCTGACTGTATTCAGTCCAAGAACCTTCGTATATTCTGACTTTCGGATAGTTCAGCAAGTGTTTCAAAACTACATATTGCAGCGTTGCTTCCCGCCCCGTACTGCAAGTAACGATGATGTCGCTGTTGCGATCGATCTTTTTAGCTGCCAAAATCTGCTTGATTTCGTCGAGAGACTTCAACTTGTGCGGGTTTTCAGCATCGGTAAAAGTCGGCCAGGGAATGTTGCGAGCGCCGGGAATGTGTCCGTTGCGCGTCCAGATTTTTTCTTCCCCTTGAAATAGTTTTTCCGGTCTGGGATCGATGAATGTGACGCCTGCTTTGCCAATTAAATTTTTGACTTCATCCAGGGTGACACGAATTGATTTGTTGTCGCGCACAGTCAGTGTACCAGCCGCGTATTTTGGAAACTCTTTCGTCACAGTTTGAGCTGCTTTGTAACCCGCATAACCTCCGTCGATAACTGCGATGTCCGAGTGTCCCAATCGCTCCAATACGTAAGCAACCATTGTCGCGCCGAGAATGTCTCTGCCGTCGGAATAAACTAAGACGCGGCTGTTGTCTGTTACTCCTGCCCGCGACAGTAATTGCCCCAGTTTATCCGGCGTTAGATACTGTACTGGCAAACCACTGTCCGGCCCGCGCAAGGTGTTGTCGGCGATGTTGACTGCGTTGGGAAGATGCCCGATAAAGTAGTCCATTGGATTGGTACGGACATCGAGAATTCGCAGGTTTTTGTCGCTGGCGTTTTGGGCAACCCACGCGGGGGAAACGAATTGAATTTTACTTTTTGATTCCGCTGCTTGGGTTTGGAAAAATGGGAACAGAGGAATTGCGATCGCCAGCACCGCTAGGACGGCAATTAATGCCCCTATTTTGTTTCTTTTAAATCGAGCTTTCAGGGATTTAGTTTTCATTTTCTTTCCTCTTGTATTGTCTCTGTCGAAAAGCACAAAAAGCTCCTCGCTGCTAGAGAGTCGATCGCTCTCTCCAGTAATCACCTTAAAGTTGATTGATTTACCGTATATTATAGGTATAGCTGTTGATTGTTGCACAGACAGTCTCAGAAAGTCAATAGTTTTTTTTAGTAGCGAAGGATACAGGAATTTTGGGGCGATTCCCTTCGGAATAGCTTCGCACGCGCGTGCGAGACATTGATTCTACCCTTAGATTTCGTAGTGCCACACCTCGGAAGGTTGCAGAATAATCCGGTGGAGTGGCAGACGATCTATCAAGCCTTGCTGCTCAAAATGACCGAGGGTGCGAGTGACTGTTACGCGACTTGTGCCGATGATTTCTGCAATGTCCTGATGCGTTAAAATCATATCTATCAGATGTCCTTGCTCTACCTCAGAACCAAACCTCTTAGCCAGCCAAGTTAATAGTTGATAGAGCATAAAATCAACTCTTTTGTAACCTCGCATTACCATAAAAGCTTCAGCCTGCTGAATGTGAGTGAGCAAAATATCTTTATTGAGCCAGCGATCGCCAGATAATAGAATTGCCTCGACTTTAGTGAGGCATTCAATTTGAAAAGGATCGCATTTTGATATCGGTTTGCCGATCGTATCACCAGGCCCCCACAATCCCAAGGTGATAATTGTGCCATCTTCAAGCCACGTTACAGTTCGCACTACTCCAGTTTCAATTCGCCACAAAGCATTGCTTCTGTTCGGCAAGTGCGAGCGGCGAGAGAATATATGTCTGCTCGTTTCATCAAATGTTTTAGTGGAGAGAGAAGCAATAGTCATAGCCAGTTACTGAATAAATTAAAGTTAGTTTGTACCAGGGTAGCAGGATAGTCTTGTCGGAAAAAATCTATATAAATTGAAATTTAACTAGATTCCTGCACCGTCTAAAAAATCTGTAATAAATAAATTAGAATACATAAATAATTCATGTTTTTCTGCCTCTTTTTGCTCTGATCCAGTTGTTGTTAGCGGAGATAATTGAGATTTCAAAAAAGCAACCTGCTCTTCTAAATTCTTAATTCTATCGAACAAAGCTCGAATCGCTTGAGCTTCCAAATCCGGTAGACCTTGAGAATTTTGAGCATCTTCCACCTGCTTTTTCCGAGAGATGATGCGGCCGGGGATTCCCACAACTGTGCAATCGCTAGGGACATCCCGCAGCACTACCGAACCCGCACCAATCCGAACATTATTGCCAATTTGAATATTGCCTAAAACTTTAGCACCTGCTCCTACCACTACATTTTCTCCCAGCGTTGGATGCCGTTTTCCTATTTCTTTACCCGTGCCGCCAATGGTCGCTCCTTGATAAATTACAGCATAATCTCCAACGATCGCCGTTTCGCCAATGACCACCCCCATACCGTGGTCGATAAACACCCCCCTACCAATTTTTGCTCCTGGGTGAATCTCAATACCTGTTAAAAAGCGACTCATTTGGGAAATCAAGCGCGGTATAAACGGCAGGCCAGCCGAATAAAGCCAGTTTGCTATCCGGTGCAAAAAAAGTGCTTGCAGTCCGGGATAGCAAAATAATACTTCCAGCCAGTTGCGCGCCGCGGGGTCGCGTTCGTAAATAATTTGCAAGTCACTGAACATATTTAGTCTCGCCGTGCTTGGGTTATACAGTATCGGCAGTGCCGACGGTTTAAGCTGCTTAAAGCAGTATTGGTTTTGGCATTATTACATATAATACTGTAATCCGACCGAATTACAGTAGTTAATGAGAAAAAAATTTTCCTTTCCCAGCCCCTTCTAAGCTGCCTCCGATATTTTCCGCGAAACAAACGGTAGTGCTTGTCTGACTTCTTGTCGCAGCGGAATCTCGATCGAGAATTCCGTCCCCAATCCCGGTGTCGAATCGCAGCGCAGCGTACCTTTGTGCTTTTCTACGACAATTTTATAGCTGATGGACAGTCCCAATCCTGTCCCTTTTCCGACCGGTTTCGTCGTAAAGAAGGGGTCGAACAGCCGTTTTTTGACATTTTCTGCCATACCGGGGCCGTTGTCAGATATCCGCACAATTATTTTGTCGGGGATCGAATATTCTGTGGTTATGGCGATCGCGATCGGATTGGCTTTCGCTGCTGTGGGCCCGCGATCGAGGTTGTAACTCTCAAGGGCGTCGATCGCATTAGCCAGAATATTCATAAACACCTGATTTAATTGTCCGGCATAGCACTCTACTAAAGGTAAATGGCTGTAGTTTTTAATAATCTCGATCGCCGGGCGATCGGCTGTAGCTTTCAGGCGACTTTGCAGAATTAGCAGAGTGCTGTCAATGCCTTCATGGATATTGACAGGTTTCATTTCGCTTTCGTCTAAGCGAGAGAAGTTCCGCAAAGATTGAACAATTTGAACAATGCGATCGGCTCCTATTTTCATCGAAGACAACAGTTGGGGCAAATCTTTGCTGAGAAAGTCAAAGTCAATATTTTGTAAATATTCTGAAATTTCCGACTGAGGGTATAAAGAGTGTTTTTGGTAAAGTTTTACCAACTCTAACAAATCGCTACTATATGCCCTGACGTGGTGGATATTGCCATAAATGAAATTTATAGGATTGTTGACTTCGTGGGCGACACCAGCAACTAATAAACCCAAACTAGACATTTTCTCCTGCTGAATCAGTTGAGCTTGAGTTTGTTGCAACTCTTGCAAAGTTTGCTCTAGTTGTTTAGATTTAGCCGTGCGTTCTGCTGCTATTTTTTCAATTTTTTCGGTATAATTTAACAAGCTCATGAGATAAAGTGTCGCCACCAAAGTTAAGATTATCCCCAAAATCAAAACAGTCAAAGAACGCCAAAATTTTAGAGGATTAATGTACTCGGGTGTTAGCCGTAATTGCAGCAACCACCTGCGATTTTCAATATTGAGAATGCGGGTGCAACTGCTGCCGTCCGGGCAGTAAGCTCTTTCCCCAATTTGGATGTTATTTTTAATGTTTTCATCGGTAATTATCCTTTTTGTCTTAGCTTCATAAAAAGCAAGAAATTTTTCGGTTTCAGGAGCCATGGCATCTTGAAGATAAACGTTAACAAAGTTGAGGTTAGTTTCCTGTAAAGCCGATTTGACAATCGCATCAACCAGCAAAACGCCCAAAGTAAAACCTTTCAAATTTTCTGGTGAGCGATCAGGTAAATTTGGCGGCAATTCTGCGCCATCGTCAGCAGAACTTTGAGTAAAAATTGGCATGAAGACGAAGACGGTGGGTTGATTTTGGGAAGACCATTTTTGGCGATCAGTCGCGGTAATTTCTTGTCTTTTTGTGGCGTTTTCTAACGCTACCCGATTGGCTTTTAAATCTAAACCTAAATCTATTTCATCTGTTAGGAATTCGGGAGAGTAAGAAACACGGGGCAGCCAAGCGATCGCCTTCAGGCTCGGATGCCGGTAGAGGGCAGGACCAACAAATGTCTTCATTTCTGGTTTTTTAACGCCGTCAAATACGCTGTAAAATGCTCCAGCAGCCCGAATTATTTCTAAATTGCCGCTAACATCCCTCTGAATGTCTGTAGCTATTTTGTCCAGCCGGTCTTGCAGTTCGACTTGCATGGATTTGTATTCCCAATTGTACGCAACTGAAGAGGCGATCGCAGACAATCCCAATCCTGCACAAAGTGTTAATCCTGCCTGGATGTAACGGCGATAAGCAAGTAAAGTGCTAGTTGCTAAATTCAAGAATTTGTTAGCAGTCATATTCTTCACCTATCTTGTTTCTAGTTCTCCGTCCCAGGCTCTGCCTGAGATTTCTCTTTTTTCTCTTTTTCTCGTTCCCAGGCTCTGCCTGGGAATGAATTTCAGGAGGCTCTATCTCCGATTTAGAGCCATGAGACAGCTTTACCAGGCACGAGCCTGGTAACGATGTGGCAGCAGTGTTTTGTAGAAGCTCCCCGATAGTATTTTGAGTAAGATGCAGCCGCTGATTTAAATTGAATAAACAGGGAAAGTCATAGCGTGTTTGGGCTTGACGTAAACCTGCTGATCTCGCGTTAACTGTAGAGAATCGAAGCGCTCGCGACTCACGTAAGCTGTTACTACCTGCTCCGATTCTAACACTAACTCGGTTTGTATTTCCCGCCCTAAATGAATGATGCGGCTGACTTTTGCTAATGCAAAACCCGACTGTGGCTTAGTTTGAATTTCCACATCGTGGGGGCGCAAAAATACTACTTCAGAATGAGCTGCTCCGTTCTTGTGAGCCGTTGTGCCGTTGCTGGCGAACAAACCCGCAGCATTCGACAGCACATTGACCGGCCCAATAAAACTCATCACAAAAGCTGATGCCGGTTTGTCATAAATTTCAGCAGGAGAGCCAACTTGTTCGACTCTACCTTTGTTCATCACCACAATTTCATCGGCTACTTCCATAGCTTCTTCTTGGTCGTGAGTCACAAAAACTGTGGTGATATTAACTTCTTTGTGAAGGTTGTGCAGCCACGATCGCAATTCTTTGCGGACTTTAGCATCTAATGCTCCAAAAGGTTCGTCTAGCAGCAGCACTTTCGGTTGAACTGCGAGAGCTCTTGCCAAAGCAACCCGCTGCCGCTGGCCCCCGGAAAGTTGCGAAGGATAGCGATCGCCCAAACCTGTCAACTGCACTAAATCCAAAAGTTCATCCACCCGCCTGCGAATAGAGTCTTTAGGCACTTTGCGAATTTCCATCGCAAAAGCAATATTTTTCCGAATACTCATGTGTTTGAACAAAGCATAGTGCTGAAACACAAAACCAATATGCCGTTCCTGCACCGACTGCTGGGTAGCATCCTCCCCGATCAGGTAAATCTGACCGCTATCCGGCGGTTCGAGTCCCGCAATCATCCTCAGCAGAGTCGATTTCCCCGAACCAGAAGGCCCTAAAAGCGCGACTAGAGAGCCGTTTTTTATTTTCAAACTCACGTTGTCAATGGCGTGGAAGGAGCCGAAGTGTTTCGATACGTTCTCAATTGTAATGCTCATGACTTTGTGTACCTATTTTAGGAGTTGATGGTATTAACTCCATATATCTGACCGATTTACAGTAGTATATCCTGAAATTAATATTTGGCAAGGCCTGTAACTTTTTGTATTGTATTTCGAGCCCTGCTGATGGGGACGGCCCTTGAAAGTTGACGCTGGCAAGGCGTCTGAGTTAACCCGCGAAGGTTTCCAGATGTGGCTGTAGCCGTGCGATCGTCGGAGAATAAGCCAATGCTGAAATTACGTAGAAACCGGGTTTGATGGACGCAAATACAGCCTCATAACCTTTAAAACCTTTAATCCCCGTAAAAAACCCGGTTTCTTTGCTGTCCATCTATTTATATTTTACCGCTGCCGACAATTCCCCGACTCCCGGCGATATTAAAGATTTCATGTACAAATTGCTCAATCTGAGGTGCGATCGCCCACAATTTATATGACAATAGTTAGTTCATAAGCATACAGGCTTCAGCTTTGACAAACTACCAGAATAGTAAATTCTAACCAGAACACCACTATGGGAAAACCAACAGGCTTTATCGAATTCTTGCGCGAATTGCCCTCCGAACTCTCACCAGTCGAGAGAGTCCACAACTGGGACGAATTTCACCTGCCGATGGATGAGGACAAACTCCGCACCCAAGGCGCGCGCTGCATGGACTGCGGCATTCCGTTTTGCCACACGGGCACAATTATCAGCGGCATGGCAAGCGGCTGCCCGATTAACAACCTCATCCCCGAATGGAACGACCTAGTATATCGCGGACTCTGGAAAGAAGCCCTAGACAGACTCCACAAAACGAATAACTTCCCCGAATTCACCGGCCGCGTCTGTCCCGCACCGTGCGAAGGCGCTTGCGTGCTCGGCATCAACAACCCGCCAGTCACGATTAAAAACATCGAAGCCTCGATTATCGACAAAGGCTGGGATGAAGGGTGGATTACTGCCGAACCGCCCGCCAAACGTACCGGCAAAAAAATCGCCGTCATCGGTTCCGGGCCCGCCGGTTTGTCCGCCGCCGCGCAACTCAACAAAGCCGGTCATTGGGTAACAGTATACGAAAGAGCCGATCGACCAGGCGGCCTGCTAATGTATGGCATCCCCAACATGAAGCTAGACAAAGAACAAGTCGTAATGCGCCGCCTCAAAGTCCTCGAGGACGAAGGCGTGACATTCGTCTGCAACACCGAAGTCGGCAAAGACTTACCAGCCGAACAACTGCTAAAAGAATACGACTCCGTTGTCCTCTGTACCGGCGCCACCAAACCCCGCGACTTGGGCATCCCCGGCCGCGAATTAAAAGGCATCCACTTCGCAATGGACTTCCTGACTGCGAACACCAAAGCAGTTTTAGACAAGAGCACCAACGATAACTTCATCTCCGCCGAAGGCAAAGATATCGTGATCATCGGCGGCGGCGACACCGGCACCGACTGCGTGGGCACCTCCATTCGCCACGGCTGCAAAAGCCTGGTACAGCTAGAAATCCTGCCCAAACCGCCCTCGGAACGGGCGGCCAACAATCCCTGGCCCGAATGGCCAAAAGTCTACCGCCTCGACTACGGCCAAGAAGAAGCCGCAGCCAAATTCGGCGACGACCCCCGCGGCTATCTCACCACGGCGACAAAGTTCGAGGGCGACGAAAACGGCAATGTCAAAGCTGTGCACACCGTTGAGGTGGAGTGGGCGAAAAACGAGAAAGGGCAGTTCATTCCGAACCACATCCCGGGTACCGAAAAAGTGTTGCCCGCACAGCTTGTCTTGCTAGCGATGGGCTTCCTCGGCCCGGAACAGCCCTTGCTGGATGCGCTGGGATTGGAACGCGACGCCCGCAGCAACGTGAAAGCCGAACACGAAAAATATACAACCAGCATTCCGGGAGTTTTCGCGGCTGGAGACTGTCGCCGGGGACAAAGTTTGGTGGTTTGGGCGATTAATGAAGGGCGCGGCGTGGCCCGGGAGTGCGACCTTTATCTGATGGGGAGCACGGATTTGCCTTAGTTGGTAGGGGGTCGATCGCCCTTATTCATTTTCCGCTGGTTCATGGGCTGGTAGGGGCGGGTTCGCCGAGATTTCGAGGAAAAAACCGTAAATCTTGTAAACCCGCCCCCACCCTACGAAATAACCGAAATCCTGAGAAATCGTAATATTTGGGTGGGGGAGGGCGGGTTTAGATAATTTGTGGTTGGGTGTCAGATATTTTGGCGAACCCGCCCCTACAGGAATTGCGAGCGAACTTATTCTCGATCGCCCAAGTTTTTGAGAAAATAGAAGTACAAAAATAACATAATTTTGATAAATTGTTCAGGTTTCCTGCAACAAATATACTAAATTAAAAACTTATGACTACTCATCCTATCAACCGCGCCACTACCCTCAAAACTGCCTATCAAGTCTGTAATCCTCTCCAATCCTTAGAAGGTGCAGATCTCGATCGCTATTATGTCGATTTATCAGAAGTTCGCAAAACCGAAGCGATCGCAGGTGTCAGTAATATTTTAGACTGTCAAGAACCAGAACAGTTTACCACAATCCTGTTTACCGGACATCGCGGCTCTGGCAAAAGTACCGAATTGAAGCGAATTCAAAAAGAGTGGGAAAAAGATTATCGCGTCATTTATCTGGAAGTCAACGAAGAGACAGATATTAATGATGTCGGTTATACAGATTTCTATTTAATTGCCATTAAGCGAGTTGAGTTTGAAATGCGCCGGCTGGGGCTGAAATTAGATTCTCGGCTGATGGATAATTTTGAGGCTTGGTTTAAGGATGTCACCGAAGAAACAGAACGAACCGTTGAAAGTTCCATCAGCATCGAAGGAGAAGCAACTTTGGGGCCGGAAGCTCCATTTTTAGCGAAGTTGTTGGTAAAATTACTGGCACAAATTAAAGGTTCTGATAAGCAGAAAAAAACAATTCGCCAAACTTTAGAAAAAGATATCTCTCGATTGAAAGCCGATATCAACTTGCTGTTAAATGATGCTCTCAAAAAGCTGCGTAAAAAGTTTCCTAACTATAAAGGTTTTTTAATTATCTTTGATAATTTAGACCGCGTTCCTCCCAAGGTGGCAAACCATTTATTTTTTGACTATGCCGCTCAACTTCAAGAACTGAACTGTACGATGATTTATACAGTTCCGCTGGGAGCTCTGTACTCGTCTCAAAATGCCGTCAAGAATTTTGACTGTCCTCACATAGTCCCGATGGTCAATATTTATGAATTTAATCGAGATAGCTGTGACTTAAACTACAATGAAGTTAGCTTAAATGCTATGGCTAGTTTAATCGAACGCCGAGTTGAAGTTGACACAATCTTTGAGTCCCGCGAACAATTGCTGGAAGTGGCAAAAGCCAGCGGTGGTCATGTTCGCCAACTCATCCAGATTATGCGAACTGCTTCCATAACAGCTAGAGGTCGCGGTCACGATAAAATAATGGCTGAAGATGTTACCTATGCAATCAAACAAGAACAATTTAATTTTGAACGGATTATCCCGCAAAATCATTATCCACTTTTAGCTCAAGTTTGTTTGACAAAAAATATTAATAAAGATGAAATCAGTGAGTTGATGTTATTCAATCTTTCGGTTTTGGAATACAACGGCAAAAATCGATGGAACTATCCGAATCCGGTGGTGAAGCAAAATGAAGAATTCCAAAAAGCTCTCCGAGATGCCAGAGAATCCAATGTTAACCCAGAACGATCGTAATTCACAAATTGGGCGATTTTTAGCTGTCAATCAGCAAGCATTTACTCAACTTTTGACGTTTGTTGATTTTTCGGAGAATTTGACTATCGGGTTTGCAGAAGTTAATTTTAATGCGGAAGCGGATTTGCTAATTGAGGGATTGAAAAATCATCCGATTTCTCAAGAAACTCAATTTGAAGTTGTGAGTTTTGATGAGAATTTGCGTTTTCTCCGAGATGAAATTATCAAGATTTTACCTACTATTAAGCGAGAGCCAAATAAAAAATTAGTTTTAATTGTGCGGGGATTGGAAAAGTCGATCGGCAAATTTGACGAATATCCTCCAGTATTACAAGACCTTAATTGGGTGCGAGATGCTTATAAAACCAGCGTTCCCCATCCGATCCTGTTTGTTTTGCCGGACTATGCGATTACTCGTTTGGCGAAGTTTGCACCGGATTTTTGGGCGTGGAAATCTGGTGTGTTTCTCTTTAAAACTACTCAAGCTACTAGAGATGATGCCGTTGCTAGGACTCTCGATCTGGAAAAAATTTTTAGGACATTAAACCCACCGGAGAAGAAAGAAAGAATAGAACTTTTAGAGTCTTTGTTGATGGAATACAGTCCGAGCCATTCTGGTTCTGAAAAAAATCCTAGTGCTTGCAGCAACATTTTACATCAATTAGGAGTTGCTTATCTCAGTCAAGAAAAGCCAGCTAAAGCGAGAGAATATTTAGAAAAAGCATTGGAGTTGACTGTTGAAACAAAAAATTTAGCGCTGCAAGCTCAAGTATACCAGGGATTGGGAGAATCTTATCAGCAAGAGCAACAATTTTTGGCGGCAGTGAATGCCTATCAAAAATCGCTGGAAATTGCCCGCAAACAGGAAAACCGCCACGGGGAAGCTAATGCTTTATATGGTTTGGGTAATGTCTTTCAGAAGTTGCGGGATTGGTCACAAGCAAAGGTTTTTTATCAGGAATATTTAGAGATTGCACAAGCAGTAGGGAATATTTACTTGCAAGCTATTGCCTATTTACTGTTAGGATGGGTAGCAAAAGAAATGTGGAATCTGAATGAGGCTGAGTGGTATTATCAACAAATTTTAGAAAAATTCAGTGAATTGCCAGATGTTCCCTTTGTTATGATAATTAGTTTATTATTGGGAGAAATTGAGCTAAAGCGTGGCAATTGGGATGAAGCAGAGAGATTGTACCGGCAATCTTTGGAATTGATGACAAAATTGGGCGATCTCTCTGGTATGGCAACTTGTTTGGGACAATTGGGAGATATTGAGCGAAATCGCGGTAATTGGGATGAAGCTGAGAGATTGTACCGACAATGTTTGGAATTAAGGACAGAATTAGGAGATCGCTCTGGCATGGCAACTTGTTGGGGACAATTGGGAGATATTGAGCGATGGCGTGGCAATTGGGATGAAGCAGAGAGATTATACCGACAATGTTTGGAAATTATGACAGAATTAGGCGATCGCTCTGTTATGTCAAGTAGTTGGGGAGTATTGGGAGATATTGAGCTAAAGCGTGGTAATTGGGATGAAGCTGAAAGATTATACCGACAATGTTTAGAATTTAAGACAGAATTGGGAGATAGTTCTGGTATGGCCACTTGTTGGAGACAATTGGGAGATATCGAGCGAAATCGCGGCAATTGGGATGAAGCGGAGAGATTGTACCGGCAATCTTTGGAAGTTGAGAGAGGATTGGGAGATCGCTCTGGTATAGCAACTTGCTGGGAGCTATTGGGAGATATCGAGTTAAGACGTGGCAATTGGGATAAAGCGGAGATATTGTATCAGCAATCTTTGCAATTAAGGACAGAATTAGGAGATCGGTCTGGTATGGCAATTTGTTGGGGACTATTGGGAAATATAGAGAAAAATCTCGGCAATTGGGATGAAGCTGAGAAATTGTACCGACAATGTTTGGAATTTAAGACAAAATTGGGCGATCGCTCTAATATAGCAAGTTCGATCGGTTGTTTGGGAGAAATCGAAATGCTTAAGGGGAATTTAGATGCGGCAGAACCACTTTTAAAAGACTATTTAGCGAAATTCCAAGAACTGGGAGAATCTAGCAACATTGCGGAGGCTAACTATGATTTAGCACGACTTTACCGCAAACGTAACAACCCAGAACTTGCCCAACAACATTACAACAGTGCCCATCAAATATTTCAACAATTGGGAGCCGCGAAAGACTTAGAAAGAATCGAGCGAGAGTGGGAATCCGATTAAGTTCACTCAATAAATGCCGCAGGCGATAGGTGGAAAAACTCAGCTAATTTCTGAATTTGACTCACCGTCAGTTCCCTGTTACCATTCAACACCTCAGCCACCAGAGACTCAGTAGCAAAAATATCAACCAAGTCTTTTTCTGAAAGCTCAGCTTCAACCATCAAAGCCTTGAGCAATTTAATCCCCTTCAGCACAGGCATTGGCTCATGTTTTTGTTCGTAATCATAGACAAGAATACCGAGCACATTTAAGTAATCTCGGTCATCTTGCGTCAGTTTTCGGCGATCCAAAATATAATTAATCCGATTTTGGGTAGCAATTAACTCAGCTTCACAACTAATCGGGCGCGGGGGAAAAGCTACGATTAACTCAATGTAATCGCTACTAGGAGTTTTCAAACCAATCGTCATTTTTCCAATTCTCCTTGTCGTATTCTGAATGAATTAATACACTGCGGACGAATACTATTTGGTATTCATAATCAATAAAACAGATTAGCCGATAATTATTGCCACCAATATTAAAGACTGTAAAATTACCTACTAAGTCAGCGGAGGGAAAGACTTGGCGTACCTCGACAAAATTTTGCCATTCAGCCTCAGAAGTACGCTGATACCATATTAATAGACTTGGTTCAGCATTGGGGTGTTTTTCCCAAAATTCTCTCAGTGGTTTTCGGCTGATGACACGCATTAGATAATTATTTTATTCCTTGCTTGATAAGTATCATAGCTTTTAAGGTGCGTCAGCTTGGAGATTTTCGATTATTGATACAATTGTCGAAGCTGACACACCCTACGATTACACCACCAATCAACCAAAATTCAACGGATCGACATCAATAATTAAACTAACAGAACGCGGCGTGCGATCGCGCAACCCGATCAAATCCGACAAATCCACCGACTCATCCAAAGGCAACTTCAGCAAAATCTGCCAGCGATAGCGATTTGCCACCCGCATAATCGCCGCAGGTGCAGGCCCCAACAACTCACACCCCGGTACAGACAATCGCTCAATATACTCCTGACAAACAGACGCCAATTGTACCGCCGTCACCGCAACTTCCGCCGCATCTACACTGCTCAATCGCAACAATACCAGCCGCCCCGAAGGTGGATAATTCAGCGCCGCTCTTTCTGCTAATTCTGTTTCCACAAAACCCGCATATTCGTGCCGCCTAACTGCTTGAATAACCCGGTGTTCGGGAGTGTAAGTTTGAATAATTACCCGCCCCGGATCGTCTCCTCTGCCCGCACGGCCGGCGACTTGAGTTAATGTTTGAAAAGCTCGTTCGCTTGCCCGATAATCGGATAAGTTTAGCAACCCGTCAGCAGACACAACTCCCACCAATGTGACTCCAGCTAAATCTAACCCTTTCGTCAGCATTTGCGTACCCAACAAAATGTCAGCTTCCCCATTAGCAAATTGCGTTAACAGTCTGCGGTGGTCGCCCTTATTTCTAGTCGTATCGCTGTCAAACCGAATTGCCCGCAATTGGGGAAATAATCGGGTTAATTCCTGTTCTACTCGCTGAGTGCCACTACCAAAGTTTTTGAAGTAGGGAGAACGGCATTCCGGGCAGTTTTGGGGGTGTCGTTCCGTGTGGTTGCAGTAGTGACAGCGCAATATTTCTGCTGTTGCTTCGCCTACGTGGTGATAAGACAGAGAAACATCGCAATTCGGGCATTCCATCACATAGCCGCAACTCCGGCAAGACACAAAGGTACTGTGTCCTCTTCTGTGAATAAACAGGATACCTTGCTGTTGTCTGGCTTGCAATTGTTCCAAGGCATTTTGCAGGGAAGCACTAAAAATTGAGCGATTCCCTTGCCGCAATTCTTGGCGCATATCGACTATTTCCACGGGCGGCATCGGGCGGGAATAAATGCGATCGGGCAATGATAAATAATGGATATTTGGTAACGAGTAATAATCTCGGCGCGTCCCGACAAAAGTCTCTAAAGCTGGCGTTGCGGAACCTAAAATTAAGGGACAATTTTCTAATTCGGCGCGCCATTTGGCAACGGTGCGGGCGTGGTAGCACGGCGCTGGTTGGTCTTGTTTGAAGCTGCTGTCGTGTTCTTCATCGAGGATAATTAAGCCGAGGTGAGGTAAAGGCGCAAAAATGGCCGATCGCGTGCCGATGACAATTTGCGGTGTTCCAGTCAGCATCTGACGCCATGTATCGTAACGTTCGCCGTCGGATAGGGCGCTGTGGTACACGCAAATTTGCTCGCCAAAACGGGCGCGGAATCTGTCTGTAAGTTGCGGTGTAAGGCCGATTTCGGGAACGAGTACGAGGGCGGATTTGCCGCTGGCTAAGATTGGGGCGATCGCCTGCAAATACACTTCCGTTTTCCCGGAACCTGTAACGCCGTGCAGCAGCACTTGACGGAATCCCGAAAAAGAGTTAATAAACGCTAAGGCTTGAGCTTGAAAATGAGTTAAAGTTTTGGGTGCATCTGGCAATTGAGAAATTCCGCGATCGCCCCTAAGAATTTCCCTTTGGTCAATTACAACGCTACCTTTTTGTTCCAAAGCTTTGACAACGGAAGAACTCGCGCTGCAAATTCTCAACAAATCATTCATCCACATTTCACCGCCGCCGCGCCGCAAAACTTCCAATACTTCTTGTTGCCGCTTGGTTAAATCTGTGACAAATGCCCTAGCAATTAATGTCACTGCCGGTTTGAGTTGTGGTTTGGGAGGAGTGGGAGGTTCTAAATAACTTTCTACCCAACCGCGTTTCAATAAATCTTTCAATCCCCGATAACTTCCCTTAACTTGGCGCTGGAGGTATTGCCAAGTGTAATCGCCGTTTTTTTGAGCTTGCAGCAATTGCAAAATTTGACTCGCTGCGGGATTGAGGAATGTTTCGGCATTCGGAGAAATTGCGTCCTTAATTAAGCGAATTCGGCGCACGGAACGGCTTAACAAACCGGGCGGCAGTGAGGCTCTAATTACTTGAATTAAAGGTGTGCAATAATAGGTGGCAGTGCGATCGAGCAATTCCCAGTAAGTAGGTGGGAAAAAACCCGCACTGACAACATCTTCGACCTCTTTAACCCTTGTGGGATCTAAGTCGGGCGGCAGTTGAGAAATGAACCGAATCGCGATCGCCCCTACCTGTTGACTGCCAAAGGGTACACTCAAAATATCCCCTGGTTGCACGGTAAGTTCCGCAGGTAAACGATAGGTAAATAACTTATTTTCCTCCCCAGGCGAGTCCCCCGCAACCCTGAAAGGAGAGTCCACCAATACCTCGATCCACTCTGCTTGCACGGTGGGGCGCTGTGGCGGTTCGCTGCTGCCGTAGGATGCCCCGGCCTCTGCCGCTATAGGGGTTGACAAACCAAAAGTGACAGTAGACATAGGGTTGCACATCAAACTAGGAGGAGCCGCGGTCAAAGGGAGTTTTCATTATCCCTCAGTTTAGCTCGATCGATCGATCTTAGCTGCGGGATTTGGCGATCGGAATCTCGATCACCAATTCAGTCCCTTCTCCAATTGCGGAGATACACTCCAATCTCCCGCCGTGTTTGTCCACAATAATTTGATAGCTAATGGACAGCCCCAAACCCGTCCCGTGACCAACTGGTTTGGTGGTAAAAAACGGATCGAAAATTTTCGATTTTACAGCTTTACTCATCCCTAAACCATTATCTTTGATGCTAATTCTTGCCCAATTTTCGCAAATAATAGAAGTAGTAATGGTCATCTGGAGAGGGTTGGCTTCTATCTCCTCCCGTGAAGACTTTTGCTCTCGCTCCCGCAGGGCATCAATAGCATTATTAATTATGTTCATAAACACCTGATTTAATTGCCCAGCATAACACTCGCTCTTGGGCAAAGAGCCATAATTTTTAAGGAATTTTATAGCGGAAATACCTGATTTTTCTTTAGTTAAGTGCTGCAAAATTAACAAGGTGCTCTCAATGCCTTCGTGAATATTAACTGGTTTTTTTTCAGCTTCATCTACCCGTGCAAAGTTGCGTAAAGTTAGCACAATTTCGCGGATACGCTCGGAGCCAACTTTCATTGACGAAATAGTTTTTAACAAATCTTCGCGCAGAAAGTCGATGTCAATTTTTTCCAAAAAATCTTCAATCTCTGCATCTGTTTCGGGGTACCGGTCTTGGTACATTGCGAGCAATTTTAAAATGTCGCCTGCGTAGTCATTGACATAGGTAATATTGCCATAGATGAAGTTAACTGGATTGTTTATTTCGTGGGCGATCCCAGCTACCAAAATGCCCAAAGCCGACATTTTTTCGGCTTCGATTAATTTGAGCTGCATAGTTTGCTGGTTGTTCAGAGCTTTTTCTAGTGTAGATATTCTTGCTTTTAATTTTTTTTCTGAATCTCTCGAATCCTCACTTAGTATTTTTAACAAAGATTCTTTTTTTTTATTAAGGGCTTCTGATTGGCTGCGTTCGGCTTCCGAATTTTCTAGTTTTTTCCGCAAAATTAGATTTTCATTTTCCAGCTTTTTGATTATTTTTTCCCAGTCTGTTGGTTCCATAGGCTATTTTTTTGAAAAGAAAAATAGTGTAAGAGCGTTTTTATTACAGAATTTAGTTGTAACCTTTACTTAGTTATAAATTCGTCGCACATAGAGCCTGCATTCTTGTCAAACAAAACTAACATTCCATTCGTATTGGTGGATTGAAAAATTTTATCTAAGATACATTCAAATTGTCAAGTTATTAATAACAAATCTGGTTAAAACAGATCGCTATTTTTATTCCATGCTCTCACATTGGTGGGGTTTTTATCGGATTATTGATAAATAAGCAGGCCGATCGCAAACTTATAAAGGTCGGCCCAGCGCGAAAAATTGCCCGATTCAGACAACCTTTGTACAAAACCCGCCGGCGTTGCTGGCGAAAATATTAAATGTGAGTGCGATCGACCGGGGGCGATGGGAAAAGTGCGATCGACTGGGCGCGCGATCGCCCACAAGCAATCTCAAGTACCAAGCCACTTGCGAGTTCCCAGAACGCAATCACACTATACCATTCCTCCGAAATCTCACTTTAATGTGTCGATCGTACTCACACACCCGCACCATTTTGTGTTAAGAACTACTACTTGTGACAACATCGACACAGCAGTTTATATTTGGAGAGTAATTGATGTCAGGTAGCGAAGTTCGTGCAGACTTTTGGATGAGCGAGTACATTACCCCCTGGGATATTTACGTTCATGGCGTCATCGCGGTGCTTGCTTACAAGAAAACAGCCTATCAAGAAATGTACGTAGTTCAGACCGGTACTTACGGCAAAGGCTTAGTTTTGGACGGTAAGTGGCAATCTTGTACAGGCGACGAGTTTCTGTACCACGAACCCTTGGTACACCCAGCCATGATTTGTCACGGTAGCCCCAAAAAAGTCCTCGTTCTCGGCGGCGGAGAAGGAGCTACAATTAGAGAAGTGCTGCGCTGGAAAACAGTTGAAAAAGTCGTGATGATCGACATTGACGGCGAAGTAGTAGAAGCTTGCCGCGAACACCTCCCAGAAATGCACCAAAACGCCTTTGACGACCCCCGCTGCGAAGTAGTAATTGGCGATGCTTTGGACTATTTAGATAAAACTGACAATGATTGGGATATTGTCATTTCTGACTTGTCCGATCCCATTGAAGAAGGCCCATCTTTCCAGTTGTTTACCAAAGAGTATTTTGAGAAAGTTCGCAGCGTAATGTCACCTAACGGATATTTCGTAGTGCAAGCGGGCCCCGTTTCTCCCGCAGAAATGAAAATGCACGCTCGCATTGTAAATACCCTGAAATCTGTTTTCTCCAATGTTCAATCCTGCACCAGCTTTATTTCTACTTATGGAGCTCCTTGGGGTTTTGCGATAGCTTCTAATCAAGAAATAAATACGCGACCAGATCCCGAAGTTACTGACAAATTACTCGCCGAGAAAACAACTGGCGGGTTGCGGATGTTCGACGGGATTACACTGTTGGGGTTGATGCAGCTTCCCGGTCACTTACGGCAGGTAATCGCCGCTGAAACCGAAGTTTACACTATGGCAGCACCGCCTAAGTTTTTCGGGAAAGGTTCGGTTGGTCAGTGAAGTTAAATTGAAAGAGAAATGTAGGTTGGAGTAACTGAGATGAACAATTTAATTCGCATAGTCGCTGCCATTTTTCTTCCCCCGCTGGGCGTATTTTTGACGGTTGGCATCGGTACTGATTTTTGGATCAACCTGGTTCTCACGTTTTTGGGCTTTATTCCCGGCATCATTCACGCTGTTTGGGTGATTGCTAAGCACGATCGAGCTTAACTTGAAAGCAAATCCAGTTTTTGGATAATAAACAGGCAAGAGAAAATAAACTTTCTTTTGCCTGTTTTTACCAATTAATCTGGATTACTGTAGTTTAGACTAAAAAATCAGTGCAGCTAAAAGTAGCAGCCTTTTAGCAGAAGGCAAGCTGTTGCTCAAAAACT
>NZ_JAUPTE010000049.1:0-48452 GCF_036701705.1 Microcoleus sp. w1-18aA5
CCTTATTCTCTCCCGGCGCGGTGGCTTTAGTTCTTCTCAAAGCCACCGTTCTCATCTTTATTTAGTCTAAAGTACAGCAAAAAAGAGTAATCTAAAAATTTCCCGACTATGACTTACGCACTCCGCCAAAGAAACCCGGTTTTTTAGGGAATCTGCTGATTCTAACAAAGTATTTTCGTAAAAAACCCAGTTCCTGAGCACCCATGCGTAAGTCCAATTTAATTGTTAGTTTCAAAAAGCAATTGCACGATCGCTCCGCATTCCAATTTTAATACAGATTGAGCGCTGCCGCCATTAACGGCAATTTCTACCCAACCGTCAGAACCAGTTATGGCAATTAAATCGCCCGTTTTGCTTTCGCTGTAGGTTTTACCGCTGGGGATGCGAAGTGCATCAGAACTCTTGCTAATTGTCAATGACCAATTGTTACCTAGAATGCAATTATTGGGGATATTAGTAATTAGATTGCCGAAGCGATCGACATATTGGATGCTGCCTTCTAAACCTGTGGCTGTAACCGCACAATTTGGTATCTCTAACTGTACTAAACTTGCAGGGTCGAGATTTTCCCCCAACTCTTCCAACGCCACCCCATTCGCCAAGTGAGCGCCCGCAGCAGCGAAAATATCGCGACCGTGGAAAGTGCTGCTGGGTTGAGGCGATCGCCAGTATTGAGAATTCGTGAGTTCGACAGAGGCGATCGCACTTTCCCGAATCAACACCCCGCTAAACAACCCGTTATCCGGCCCGACAAGAAAGCAATTAGCACATTTAATCGCCACCGGGCGCCTCTTGCTTCCCACCCCCGGATCGACGACAGCAACGTGTACGGTTTCCGGCGGAAAATAAGCAAAAGCAGTCATCAAACAAAACCTCGCGGCCGCAATATTTTGAGATGGTATTTGGTGCGTAATGTCAATGACTTTTAACTGCGGGTTAATTTGGGCGATCGCACCTTTCATCACTCCCACATAAACATCGCTTAATCCAAAATCCGTCAGCAGAGTTATAATTCTATTTTTAGACATATATCCAAAAGTAAAAATATGGTATCACAATGGGAAAACTTTCTGCAAAACTTGGGAGAATGGCACGGTTCTTTTACCCAGTTATCGCCACGAGGAGAGGTACTTCAAGATACTCCTAGCATTATTTCTCTCGAAGGTTTCAATGACAACAAAACAGTGCGATTGAAACTCCGTCGTTTTTCCCCAAATCCTAGCGGTGTCGGCGAACCGGAAGTGAGCGAACTTGTTCGAGAATATCAAACTTTGGGACGAGATATCCTATTTTTTGAAAATGGAGCTTTTTCTCAGGGTACTATTCAACTAGCGCCTTATTCTGAGTGCGGTGCCGAGTTTGGTTTTATCTACAATTATCGTCGGTTGCGCTTCCCTATGATCTACAATACCGACGGCAATTTATCCAAACTTACCTTAATTCGGGAAAAACAGCCGGATAAAAATGTCCCCGAACGTCCGCCTTTAACTGTTGAAGATTTGCTCGGAGAGTGGCAGGGCGAGGCCGTGACAATGTATCCAGATTCGCGTTCTCCTGACTTTTATTCTACCAATTTACAATTGCATTTGGAAAGTAGCGATCGCCTAGTGCAGAAAATTACTTTTGGCAGTAATGCTACTGTTATCAGTTCTAGCGCCAGCATTGACGGTTCTGTATTAAATTTTAACAAAGGTGCTATGCCCGTGCAAGTTGTGCTGCTTCCTGACGGTGGTTCTTGCACTTTACCTGTCAAGATTGAATCCAGAAAACCTATATTTTTCGAGGCTGGTTGGTTGGTAGAACCTGACTTGCGGTTTCGGATGATTCGCAGTTACAACGATCGGGGTGAATGGGTAAGTTTGACTTTAGTTACTGAACGAAAAGTTAGTCATTAATTCCGAGCAGTTGTTGAGGATTAAGATTGAGTATTTTGCCCAGACAAGATGCCCGCCCCACCATAAAATTGATATATTGTGGAACGGGCATCTTGCCCGTTCTAACAATAGTACAAGATATCAGCACTACAAACATTTTTCCAATTTAGGAACCGGATTTTGTTTCCTGTGTTTGGGATTGAATCACCGCACTCCAGTCATCATTGTTAACAGCAGCTTCCAAATCCTTAGCCTGTTCGCCATCACTTTTGGCGGCTGTTTCTAACTCTTTGGTAAGAGTGGAATCTGCCATTGCTTTGCGTAATTTTAGCTTTTTTTCTTCATAAGCTTTTTGTTCCTCAGCAGACATAGCAGCGCGCGCAGCTTGACCTACCGTAGCCGCCCACATTTCGCTTTCAGCACCGTTTCCAGGCGGAATGCTGCCAATTTCTGCTATCCAAGCATCCCGCAAACTTTCCATTTCTTCCCGCTTTGGGAATTTGAAAGTTTGCACACGCAGAAAAGCGCAATTTTCAACGCCATTTTGGGCAATGTGACCGTTGATCGAAAGCAGGATATTTCGCGAATAACCTATAAACTGAGTGTTGCGGGAAGTGTCCATTACAGCGTAAACGCCGGCGACTTTCGCGTTAGTTGCCAAATCGCGCCATGTATCGATCGACATTACTTGCGTGCCGTCATTTTCTAATTCAGAAATAGTCGCTGCTGCGCTGTGTTCTGAGTCGGAACTGTATAAAAAGTTGTGCAGTCCTTCATGGGCGACAGGTACGTTTTGATGTTCAATTGCTACGTCTCGATCGGCATTCACTTGATTAGCTTCCATAAAACCCAATTCCTCAAAAAATGTCAACTTTACTCATTAAATCCCGCTTTCAGGGGCGGGCAAGATGCCCACCCCACAATAAAGTTCTCTTTGTGGAACAGGCATCTCGCCTGTTCTATTGTTTTTTTGCCCTTATCTACTTAACTTACGGCAATTTGTTGCAATTCCTCGTCAGTCAATTTAACTTCGAGCGCCTGCACAGAGTCCTCAATACTCGATACTTTGGTCGCACCGGGAATCGGAACGACGCAGGGCGATTGAGCCATCAACCAAGCTAATACTATACAATAAACTGAAACGTTTTTTTCTGCAGCTAATTTGGCGATCGCGGGCATATCTTGCAAGCTTGTGGCGCGACGGCTTCCTCCTAAAGGACTCCAAGGAAAAAATGTCAGTTTTTCGGTTTCGCAATATTCCAGTACGCCGTCTGATTCTGGCTGTCTGTGCCACGGATTATATTGATTCTGAACAGAGACAATTTCTACTGTATCGCGGGCGCGTTTGATCTGCTCTACAGAAAAGTTGGAAACTCCAATAAACCGAATCATTCCTGCTTCTACGGCTTCTTTTGCGGGTGCTAGGGCTGCTTCGATGGTATAAGCGGGATCGGGCGAGTGATATTGCCAAAGGTCGATCGGTTCCTTGCCGCCTAATGCTTCAAAACTTTCCCGAATTGTCTTGCGTAAATGATGGGGATTGCCGTTGCGCGTCCACGCACCTTGAGGCCGCATTAAGCCACCTTTAGTGGCCACTGTAACGGCCCTAACATCTCCGCTATACTGTTCCAAAGCTTTGGCAATCAGGTGTTCGTTGTGGTGTTTGTCGGATTGATCTTGGCAGTAGGAATCTGCGGTGTCAATTAGGGTGACACCCAAATCGAGGGCGCGGTGAATTACCGCAATTGATTGCGATTCTGGCGGCCGGCCGCTTAAGGACATTGGCATACCTCCAAGACCGATCGCGCTGATAGTAAAATTACTGTTACCCAGTTTTTTTCTTTTCATTGGTTTGCCTGCGTTTGCGTGGTTTATTTCCAGTTTACATTTCCAGGATAGGTTGAAATATTACATTTATTTAACTATCTAAGTAAATAGAGTAAAATATTTTTTAGATAAGCTGTTTTGCCTTGAAAATGTAGATTTCACTTTCCTATTCCCGTGTCAAATTCTCTCCCTCTCAAACCTAATAAACAATCTAGATGTGCAGCAGTTTACCTACCTACTTAACTAGCTGGAAGCGCTGGTGTAAAAGCGGAGGGCAAATTGCCAGAAGTAGCGGGAGAAAAATAACAGCCCGATCGCCAATATTCCCGCCCCTGCGATCCAAACGATCTCACCTCTCCCCAGCATGGCTTCTGCAGGCACCGTCGTCAAGAAGGCAACGGGAACTACGAAAGTGAAGAAAAATCGATAAGCTGCAGGATAAGCTGCCATGGGAAATCTACCCGCTTCTAACAATCCTTCGAGAACTTCGGTAACATTGTAAATTTTGACAAACCAAATGCTGGTTGCCCCTAACATAAACCATATACTGTAAAGAGTAATAGTTCCGAATAACAGCGGTATTGCTGTTAAAAAATAGTTGCCGATTGCTACTCCCAATTTGTTAGCAGCATACAGCAGCAATACTGTTCCCAAGATTAAATCTGGGATTCCCCAAGGCGAAACTGTGTTTGCAGATAGCCAGAATTGGGAACTGATGGGTTTGAGGAGTACGAAATCGAGAGTACCTTGCTGGACTCGATCGACAATACGGCTGAGATTAGGTGCGAGAAACGTTGACGAAAACCCCTGCAAAATGGTGAAAATACCGAGTACAACTAAGGCTTCTTCCCATTTCCACCCAGAAAACGTGTAACCGGTACGGTAGAACAAAAATAGCCCAAACAAGCTGCCCGCAAGATTTCCGAGGCTGCTGATGGCCGCGAGGACAAAGTTGATTCGGTATTCTAGTTCGGCTGCGATCGCCGCACCCCAGAACAATTTCAGTACGTGCAAATATCGTCCCATGTTTGTCGCCATTTTTTGCCGTGTAAATACTTAAATTTCCATATTGTAAAGCTTGTGTGAAGTTAACTGCTGTAATGGCTGCTCATTTCACTATAACAATAAATTATTGATACTGTTTGCGTAAGTAATTTTACTGAGGACTAATATTAAGTTATTTAACACAATTTAAACAAAAACTAAAATTATTAAATTAAGTCAATCTTAAACCCCTATATTTTGGCAATTATTAAGCATCGTTCATGTTTGGAGACAAAAATCTGCTTAATTAATTGGAAATACTAATATGTTACAAGTTTTAATATTATAAATATTTGACAAACATCTAGCCATACCCAAACTAAACACTTAGGATGGGGCATACGTACTCAAAAGGAATACGCAATCAAAAATACGTAATCATACGTACAAAAGAGGGAGCGAGAAATTGACTTAAGTAACAACACGTAAGGAAAAAAAGACATGGATGCTTTAACATTATCGAGACTGGGCGTCAAGCACACCAAGAGTGCAGTGGCCGAATCGCTGCGGATCAATACAGGATACGACGTGACAAGCCCAGTCACTTTTTACGGGATTGTCAACGAGCGCTGCAATGTAAAATGCCGGCAGTGCGAGTATTGGCGGCTCAAAGAATATAAAGACGAAATGACGATCGAAGAATGGCAAAATGCCCTCTTGAGCGTCAAAGAATTTGTGGGCGAATTTTCAATCAACTTTAGTGGCGGCGAACCTTATATTAAAAAAGGTTTTCTAGACTTACTTGCCTTTGCGAATAAAAATGGCATTCACGCCGGCGTCACCACCAACGGCTATTGCATGACCAGGGAAAACGCAGCCAAAACTGTCGCTGCTCGTCCTTTTAATGTGAATATGTCAGTTGACGGGCCGAATGCAGAACTGCACGATTATTTGCGGGGTCAACCGGGATTGTTCGATCGGCTTTCTAAAGGAATCGGTTATCTGCGCGAAGAACAAGAAAAACAGAACGTCCTGTTTCCGATCAACGTCAAACCGACAATGAACCGACTCAATTTCCGCCACCTCCCTGAAATAGTCACCTGGGTTCAGGGCATTGGGGCGACGACGGTGAACTTCCAACCAGTCAACCGCTGGACGCCAGAAACATACGAGGAATTGTGGATTGAAAAAGAAGACATCGAGGAATTTGCACAAGTAATCGAGCGCCTAATTGAAATGAAGAACAACGGTGCTCCGATTATGAACAGCGATGAAGTGTTGCGATTGATGATTCCTCACTTTGCCGAAGAAAAAGCTCCTGATTCAACTCGTCCTTGCCGCGTTGGACTGCGAAATTACTGGATTGATACGCGCGGCGATGTGAAATTGTGTGATGAGTTCCCGGTAATTGGTAATGTAAAAAATGCCAGCGCCCGCGAAATTTGGTACGGCGAAAAAGCTCAGGAAGTCCGCCGCGATACTTTGAATTGCGGCAAGCTTTGTCTGATTACCTGTGTTTCACAAAAGACGATTTTGGACAAGGTAAAAATGGGGTTAAAATTATTAAAAAATTGAGGTTGGATCAGTGTTAATATTGCTTGTATTCATAGTGACCGGGTTTGAGCAGAAACCCGGTTTTTTGTTTGATGAATTGTATTCACGTCCGGTTTTGCTAAAAAACATGGCAATGCCGTTTCTTGTTGACGAATACAATGTTTTGTATCAGTCTTGGTCAAATATATTATTGCCCCTTAAACAATAACCGATTGGTTGGCGATACCTTATGTCAAGAATATTATAAATCTGTTGGAGCTTTAAGTTGGTTCTCAAACTAACTCAAATTAGGGACTATTATTAAAATTAAAACTTTTCCCCAATTCAATAAATTAAATTATTTCTCGTAATTGTAAAAAAATGGATATGTCGCAACTACGGACAAGAATCAATCTACAACAAGTGATGTACACAAAGTGTGTGCCATTCGTTGAAATAACGACTAATTTCAGAGAGATAAAGCAATTAGCAGGGATATAGTCTTGGCAGTGTCGTAAAGCTCGGATTCAAAGAAATCATGTTGCTTCTTGCGCTTTACTCGTGTAGGCTTTGCGCTAACAAGTTTAGCCGATCAAGCGGGTCAAACAATTTATCAAATTAAACACTGTAATGCTGTCAAGTTATTTAATTTGTCAACTAAAACGTCCCAATGCTCATATGTTTATTGTCTAATTGTTTGGTGCATGGTGCGAGGCTCACTTGGGACAGTTGCCTAAGTCCTGAATAGGTTTGACGCGCTACTTATCGGGGTAAGGCGCCCACTGCAAACCTGCAATATAGATGTTCTGCCCAAGTCTTGAACAACTTTATGAAAAAAAACCCGCCTGCGCGGGCTTTTTTTGTGTCGCCAGTGGTTTTAAACTCTCGGGATTTGCTCGCAGTTTGCTTAAAGCGATCGATAAACGCGATAGTTAATTTCAGGGAAAATATTATCAATCTCCTCAACCTTCTCCAACCAACCCGAATCAACTTTCCCTTCTTTCACTTCATCGTAAAGTTTATGAAAGCGCATTAAGTGCGATCGAGTCCGCCGCACTGCATAGGGCACCATCGTCCCTGTACGCATGATAAATGCCCAGTCAGAAGATTGAGCTAGCAGCACTTCCCGCGCCGCCTGGTTCAAAGCACGATATTGCAACTCATCTTCCGGTTCCATACTTCCCAACTCAATCATCCGTTCCGCAGCCTTGTGCAAATGCGGGTAAATCCAAGCATTCGTCTCATTCAACCAATACTCGTGGAAACCCCGGAAACCCCAACTCGACTGAGACGGGCGGCACACTTGCTGAGTCGGATTTCCCCGCAAATAATCGGCTAAGTGCGTCATCTCGTAGGTATTTTGGTCGTACCAACTCTTGCGGAACAGGTAATCTAAGAACCAAGGCCCTTCGTACCACCAGTGACCGAAAAGTTCGGCGTCGTAAGGCGAAACAATAATCGGCGGACGCTGCATAATGCCGTTGAGGTGTTCGACTTGGCGTTCGCGGTTGAAAGCAAAGTTGCTGGCGTGTTCCGCTGCTTTTTCCCTTGCCCAGTAAGGATCGTACAACTGTTTATCGCCTAAACCCAATCCGCGACCGGTGATTTTGTGATATTTAATCCCGGTATTTTTCCGCTGGCCGTTGGGCATGATGTAGGGCTTAATGTAATCGTAGTCAGCTTCCCAGCCCAAATCTTTGTAGAATTCGCGGTATTCGGCGGCGCCGGGATAGCCGACTTCGGAAGACCAAACCTGCTGCGAGGATTCGTGATCCCGGCCGAAGGCTGCTACTCCGCATTCGGTGAAAATTGGGGCGTAGCTGCCGTAGCGGGGACGCGGGCGGGCGTAGAGGATGCCGTGACCGTCTGTAAGAAAGTAGCGGAGGCCGGCGTCGGCTAACATCCGTTCTAAGCCTTCATAGTAGGCGCATTCGGGCAGCCAAATACCTTTTGGTCGGCGGCCGAAGTTTGCTTCGTAGTTGTCGCAAGCTACTTGAATTTGTGCCCAAACTGCTTCGGGGTACATTTTCATCAGCGGTAGGTAGCCGTGGGTGGCGCCGCAGGTGATGATTTCGAGGTTGTTGGTATCTTGGTGTTCTTTGAAGGCTTTGACTAAATCTCGATCGTACTTTTCCCAAAAGTTGCGGACTTGAGAGAAATGGGCGGCGTAATGTTCTGCCAAATAGCGGAGGTGACCATTTCCGCTATTGTGCTCGATTTCGAGATCCGCTAATTCTTCGAGTTTAGCTAAGTGGTCGTCGAAGCGGTCTTGCAGCAAGGGGTCGCGCAGCATGGCAACCAATGGCGGCGTCATGCTCATGGTAATTTTAAAGTCGATGCCGTCGCGCTTGAGCCCTTCAAAGACTTGCAGCAGGGGAATGTAGGTTTCCGCGATCGCCTCAAACAGCCATTCTTCTTCTAAAACGTAGTCGCTTTCGGGGTGGCGGACAAAGGGCAAGTGGGCGTGGAGAACGAGTGCGAGGTAGCCAATAGTCATAAAAAAATTTGGTAAGTGGGAAACGAGCGTGTCTTTAGACCGCTCGTGGGAAACGGCTAGGCGGTTTCAACCGCCGTGAATCTTTCCATTACACGGGGATTGCTAGATGGGAGTGTACTTTTGTAATGTACTTTCAGTGGGACAATTACCACATCCAACCTCGCAACCGGCGATCGCATAATGTTCGCTCCTTTATGAGCCTCTATGAGAGGGGTAATGTTAGCTTGCGCCTGAGTTAAGAGCCGATACTATATCTAGGAAACTGATTTAACCCAATAAGTCTGTTTAATCCTAAATTTCGCTTGGCAAGGAACTAGCGAGAGCATTCCCTGGTAGGCCTTTAACTCTTACCGTTAACGTAGTACGCAGGTACGCCTCTGGTCAACTATGGTTTAAGTCTTAGGCCCGAAGCAAGAAGCGTATCTAGAGACCGGGGTCATTGACATTGATTTGGATGCCGTAGTTATTAACTGACGCCAGTTAGGCACAGCTTTAAAATATTTTAAGATTTTATGCTGAAACGGGACTCACAAAATGCCGTGTTTTTTTAATGGCCTTTCTCTAACAAACTAAATGTCAGCAAATTCTGATTTTCTGCTTGCTGTCGGATTAGGGTTGCTGCTGTTTGAGAGTCTACTGGCTTTGAGAAAAAGAATCCCTGGGCGTACTCACATTTTAACCCTTTTAGTATAGATAGTTGCGAGGCTTCTTCGACTCCTTCGGCTACTACATCCATGCCTAAATTGTGGGATAAAGTAACGATCGACCGCACAATTTCTGTCGGATCAATGCCTCCTTTACTGAAATCGAACTCACCTCCCATCCTGCTAACAAAAGAGCGGTCTATTTTTAAGGTATTGGTGGGGAAGCGGTGCAGGTAGGAGAGCGAGGAATAGCCGGTGCCGAAGTCGTCAATACACAAGTGTATGTTTCGGGTTCTGAGCTGCACCAGCATTGCTGTTACTGATTCGGAATTTTCTATGAGTACGCTTTCGGTAATTTCTAGTTTTAAACTGCTGCCGTCGAGGTGAGTTTCTGCGAGAACTTGGTCGATGTATTCGATTAAATCGGGCTGAGAAAACTGTTTGACAGAAATGTTGACGCTAACGCTTAAGGGGGGATTGCTGGGAAATAGCTGCTGCCACTGGCGGATTTGGTGGCAAGCTGTGCGGAGTACCCAGCGGCCCAGCGGTACGATCAAGCCGGTTTCTTCGGCGATGGTGATGAATTCACCGGGGGAAACTAAGCCACGTTCTGGATGCTGCCAGCGCACTAGGGCCTCAAAACTGGTAATTGTGTTGTTGGCGATCGACACGATCGGCTGGTAGTGAATAATAAACTGGGGCGCTGGGGATAAGGGAGGTAAGGCTGATTCGGGGGAGGAGGGAAAGTCTTCTTCTCTGATCGGTTCTCTAATTGATTCGATCGCCCGCCGCAGGTCGTTTTCTAGCTGCAATAGCCGCAAAGCGTGGGCGTGCATGGAACTGTTGAAAACTTCGTGTCGGGATCGGCCGAGTTCTTTGGCGCGGTACATTGCTGTGTCGGCGTCGCGCAGCAGGGTTGTCGGTTCCACGTATTCGCCAGAACTCAAAGCTATGCCGATGCTGGCGGTGATAAATACTTCGTGTCCGTCTAGAAGGATAGGGGAGGTGATTTTCTTTTGCAGACGGTTGACAATGGTGGTAGCTTCATTGATGCCCTCGATGTCTTCTAACAACAGCACAAACTCGTCTCCTCCAAGGCGAGCCACTGTATCTCCGACCCTCAGACAAGCTTCCAGACGCCGCGCGATCGATACTAGCAGTTGATCGCCGATGGCGTGGCCGAGGGAATCGTTGACTACTTTAAATCTATCTAAATCGAGAAACAGCACGGCAAACAAGTAGTCTTTGCGCCGTTTTGCCATCCTCAGAGCGTGTTCGAGCCGATCGGTAAATAGCGATCGGTTGGGCAATCCGGTGAGGGCGTCGTGAAAAGCATCGTGCAGCAGTTGTTCTTCGGCGAGTTTGCGCTGAGTGATGTCGTGACAGTTAATCACGATTCCCTTGACTGCGGGATCGTACAGCAAGTTGGTGGCTACAGCTTCTACATAACACCAGGAACCGTTGCGGTGGCGGACTCGGTACTCAACTGGGCACTGGCTTCTTTTGGGGTTTTCAATGGCTTTGTGGAGGGTTTCGGTGATCGTGGCGCTGTCGTCGGGGTGAACTATTTCTAAGGCGCTGCGGCCGATCGCCTGGTGGGGTGCGTATCCTAAAATTCGCTTGACGGAAGGGCTGATGTAGCGGAAGATTCCTTCGGCGTCGAGAATGATCGTGATGTCTGTGGCATTTTCAATCAGCGAGCGAAATCGCTGTTCGCTTTGGCGCAGTGCTGATTCTGCTTGTTTGCGATCGCTGATGTCGAGGGCTACTCCGTCTATAATTACGTCGCCGTTTTCGTTTTTGGAAAATTTAGCGCTGTCTTGAACCCACTTGACCTCCCCAGATCTCAGAACGATGCGGTACTGGCGATCGCACGGCAAAAGACTCGCTCTCGATGATGCTACGAGGCTGTCAGACGAGCTTTTGTCCTCTGGATGGATGATTTCGGTCAAGAGTTCCGGGTGCAAAATCACTTCTTCAGCCCCGAACCCAGTAACTTCGCGCACGCCCGGACTGATGTAGGGCATGGAGATTGTGCCATCGGAATGCAGCACGGTGCGGTAGACTGAGCCGGGAATGTTGGCTGCCATTGTGGCTAGCTGCTGCTGGATGCCGCAGACTGCTGCTTCGGCGCGCTTGCGTTCTGCAAGTTCGGTTTGGGCTTGTTGGTAGAGTTCGGCTTGGTGGATCGCGATCGCGCACTGATCGGCTATGGCTGTGAGTAGGGAGAGTTCTTCGACGGTCCAAGAGCGCGCCCGATCGCACTGATAGAGGCTAATTCCTCCCAAAAATGACTCCTGGTAGAGCAGTGGGGCGATCGCGACGGAGCGAAACCCTACCAACTGTGCGGATTCTTGCAGCGACGGGCACAGTGTCGATAACTCGTCGATGATCAGGGTTTCCCCAGCCGCGAGATCGGATCGGTAGTGCTCAGCCACTTTGCAATTTAGCCCGACGAACCGTTCTCTGTTGGATGCTTTGCTGATGTAGCGAACTCTGATTCCGCCTTCAGCATCTGGCTGCAAGATGGCGCAGGCGGTGATTTCGAGAGCTTCGTGCAGTTGATCTGCTGTGGTTTGCAGCACTTCGTCGAGTACAAGGGTGAAGCGCATGGCTTGGAGGATGCGGTTGACGATCGCTTCTCGCTGAGCTTGCCGCTGAATTTGGGCGATCGCTTCTTGTTGCTGGCGCCGCATTTTGTATTCTTGGAGCGATCGTTCTAAGACTGTTGGCAACCTAAACAGCCGCCCTTTTAATACGTAATCTGTCATTCCGGCTTTGAGGCACTCAACTGCCGCTTCTTCTCCCAAACTTCCCGTTACTAAAATCAAGGGTATGTCTTGCCCTAATTCCTGCATTAATTTCAACACTTCTAAACCGTTGAAGCCTGGGAGGCGGTAATCTGAGAGTACAGCATCGTACTTGCAATTCTCCAGCAGTTTTCTGCACTCTGTTGCTGTTTCTGCCATGTCGCACTTAAAATTTACCCCCCCCGATTCTAAGGCGAGCACTATTAATTCCATATCTTCTGCCATGTCTTCGATAATCAACAATTTTAATGTTGATTCCGCTACCATTTTTAGTAGATAGTTGGTCTGATTTATATCTAACATAAGGTATTCGGGAGGTTTTCAATTGGTTATTCGTGTTTTTGCTAGTAATTTTTTAGACTGAGTTTGGTTATTAATTTTATCTCGATATTTTTAGCAAAATCAATTATATACTCTACTCGCAAGACCTTTATTTAGCATCGGTAGTCGAGGGCTGACCGAACCCATTGGGGATCATCCCAATTTTTCAAAGAGCGTTTTTTAGGAGTACGAGCATCTTGCACCGCTAAGCCTAGCTCTTTCGCTTTCATTCCTGACAGTGAACACTTCTGTCACACCACAATTCGGATGCTCTCACCGATTGTGACTTATTTAAGTGTATAAGAGTTTTAAATTTTGAATTTAAAACTCTTATACACTTAACTTATGAATCTATATTACCGTTTGAGATTGTTTGCGCTAGTTTAAAGTAAAACGTGGCTCCTTGACTAGGTAGGCTTTCGGCCCAAACCGTGCCGCCGTGGCGGTGAATAATCCGCTGGACGATCGCCAAACCGATGCCCGTACCTTCAAATTCTCTCTGGGAGTGCAGCCTCTGAAAGGCTCCAAACAGGCGATCGGCGTATTCCATCGGAAAACCCACCCCGTTATCCTTGACAAAAATCGTCCCATCCGGTAGACCCTCAATAACTATTGTAGCCGGAGTGCGTCCGCGGCTGAACTTGACGGCGTTGCTAATCAAGTTGCTGAACACTTGTTGCAACAAGGTTGGATCTCCCATTACTGTCGGCAAATCTCCGACGGCAAATTCAACGCTGTGGGGAGTTTGGGCCGGATCGGCGACGGCTGGGGGTTTAGTCAATTTAATCGCATTTTGTACCAAACGGCTCAGATCGATCGGAATTTGCCTCAACTCGGTGCGACTCACCCGCGACAGGGCGAGCAAACCGTCAATCAACAGGCTCATTTTTTGGCTGCTGTCTTCAATTACTTCCATATAGTGAACTATTTTGCGATCGCTCAAAGCCTCAGTTAACTCTAGCCGCTGTTTCAACGCTTCTACAAAACCTGAAATATGTCGCAAAGGTGCACGCAAGTCGTGGGAAACTGAGTAAGAAAAAGATTCTAATTCTTGATTGGCAGCTTCTAATTGCTCTGTGCGTTCTGACAAAGCTTGTTTTGTCTCTACCAACTCAGTGATATCGCGAGAAGTACCAATTAAAGCATAAACCTTGCCTTCTATATTTCTGAGGGGAATTTTAAAAGTATCGTAGTAAGTCGTCTCGCCAGCCATCACAAATTTATCCTGCAAGTGCATAGTTTCGCCTGTTTCAAATACCTGCGAATTTTCCCTACAAAATTGTGCGGATCTGCCTGGGGAAAAACATTCAAAAATAGTTTTGCCCTGCATCTCTTTCCTGCTATTTAATCCAGCAGTTTGGGCAACCGATTGATTGACAAAAGACAGTCGCATATTCTCGCGATTTACCACAAAAATGTGATCGGGCAAAGCATCAAAAAACGTCTCTAATTCTGCGGTACGCTGAGCGACTTGAGCTTCTAAAGTTTCGTTGAGTTCTTTGAGTTTAAACTCTACTCGTTTGCGTTCGGTGATATCTTGACCAATTCCGATACAACTGCCGTCTGAAAGACGAACATTTGCCCAAGAAGTGTCGATAATTCGCCCGTCTCTAACTTGTGTTTTGAAGTCGCTCCACTTCTGATTTGCTGCTTGGATTTCATCCCAAACATATTGACGGTATTCTGGCTGCGGATAAAATTCTGCCAAGATATCACGGTTTTTGATTTCTGCCAAACTCCAGCCTAGCACTTGTTCCCAGTGGCTGTTGACCCAGTTTATTTCACCATTTTTATCTAAGAAAGCGAGCATGATCGGCACGTTGTCGAAGATAGTTTGCAGCAGTTCTTTTTGCTGTTTTAATGATTCTTCGGCTTGTTTGCGATCGCTGATGTCGAGTACGGAACCGATAATTTGACTCATTTGTCCGTCGGGCGTTCTTTTGAAAATTGTAGAGCGATCGTGCACCCAGCGCCATTCCCCATTTTTGTGTTTAATTCTGTAGTCTCTGTCATCCGTTTCATAGGGATTGCTGCTGTATTTGAGTCGCTCCATACCTGTAATTAGCTTTAACATATCATCGGGATGAATTAAGCTAGCTAAAGCGTCTGTACCCAAATCTTGCAATTCTTCGGGAGTGTATCCCAGCATCGCTGTGACCGATTCATTTGCATAAATATTTTTGTTTTCTACTGCATCGTAAATGTAAAGAAAGTTAGGGATAGTTGTCAGGATACTCTCTAAAAGTTGTTGATGCTTTTGCAGTTCTGATTCTGCCTGCTTCCGCTCGCTTAAGTCCAGCACAAAACTGACGCCTAACTGCTTCGTTCCTTCTAAAAATGTGCTGCCCAGCAGCACCGGAACGCGGCTACCATCGGAGCGTATAAATTCTTTTTCAAAGGGGACAACAGTATTTCTAGCCTTCAGTTCGGCAACTTTTTCTGTATCTAAACGCACGTATTCTGGCGGTGTCATTTCTTGCCAGTTAATTTTTCCGGCAAGCAGCTCGTCCCGCGTATAATTTACCGTGTTTAAAAAAGCGGCGTTGGCATCTATAATGTGGCCGTTAAGATCCCAAAAAATTAAGCCGATCATATTAGAATCAACTATGGCTTTAAATTTGGATTCGCTTTTTCGCAACTGATCTTCGACTTGTTTTAGTTCTGTAATGTCACGGGAGATGGATAAAACTGTTTCTACTGAATTGCTTTCAGCAAACTCGGGAATGACTCGACAGTGGTAATATTTTATGCCCTCGGAAGTGGGAAACTCAAATTCTATAGTTTCTTGTTTGCCGCTACTAAAAACTTTTATAAAAGCCTCATCCCACAGGCTGCATAAGTGCGGTGGTATTCCTGATTCTTGGTTGGTTTTGCCAATCAAATTTTCGGCATTTTTTCCAAGAGTTGATTCTACTGCTGGGTTGATATAAAGGAGACGTAGTTTGCGATCGAACCGGGCGATAATATCGGTCGCATTTTCGGCGATGGCGCTGAAAGCTTGTTCGCGCCGATGCAGTTCTTCTTGAGCGCGCTGGAACTCGGTTATGTCTCTGGCAAATGAGAGAATTGAAACTACTGTTCCCGATTCATCGATGAGTGCAGAATTGTACCATTCGCAGTAAATTATCGAGCCATCTTTGGTATAGTTGCGGTTGCGGCAAACGTTGCGGGTTTCTCTGCTGTGTAACAGTTCATTTGTAGCGGCGCACACTTCCTCGAAGTCTTCTTGATAAACTATTGACCATTCGTGCCAGTATTTGCCGATTACTTCTGCTGCACTCCAGCCAAATATTTGTTCTGCCATTGGCGACCACCGCACTACCCGAAATTCTTTGTCCCACTCTACAACTGCCATTGGTAAGTTTTCTAGATGAAATTCCCGCCGCGAGTTGGCTTTTTTTATTTGAGTTTGAAGTTGCTGGCGGAGTTGCTTAGCCTCGGTCAAGCGATCGCTAATTTCCTGTGTGTTTGCTGAGCCGGCGTTGGCAAGGTGAGCAATGGTTTCTGCTGTTTGTTTTTCGAGTTCGTTCCAAGCGAGTTCGAGGGCTAATTCCGCCTGCTCTAGCTCAGTGATGCTGTTCTGAAACAGTTTGGCACTTTCAACTGGAATTTCAGGCATAGTTTTGACACTTAGGCAAGTGTTACTTTGAGAGTTCAAAATTAAAGCTTAAAAAATAAAAATATGTAATTTCCTGTTAAATTATACATTTTTAATTTTTAGTCTGTGCGTGGAGCCGATCGTTGGAAGCGGCGGGCGTTATTAAATACTGCCAGTCAAAGGATTTGGGGTGCAGATTGATCAGCAATTGTGGTGGATGGATCTAAAACTCTCCTGGATAAGGGAAGGGTGCGGGCAGGAGCAGGCGCTAAGTATATTTTTGCACAGAGTTGTTGTTTGGGGGCGATCAAAAGGAGAGCGGCGTGGCTGGGGGCGTGGGTCGATCGCGAATCTGTAGCAGGGCGTTGCCTATGCAGATATCCATTTGTCTCAACTAAACACGCTTTCCCCAAGTACGTCAGGGGTTTAAACCTGCCGAACTCAGGGTTTGACGCGCTTGTTGACACCAATGAAACCGCGCCTACCTCCAAATACTCTCCAATCACTTTGGTCAATAAAAAGCTAAAATAAAATCTAAAGTTATTCAGTCTTTTAAATTGCTTATGACTGCTTCTGCACCCTCTTCGATAAAAAACCGAACTCAGTACGAAGCCATTATCGGCCTCGAAACTCATTGTCAATTAAGTACCAATACTAAAATTTTCTCCAGTTCTTCTACAGAATTTGGCAATGCCCCAAATACTAACATTGACCCAATTTGTATGGGAATGCCGGGAGTTTTGCCCGTATTAAATCAAAAAGTGCTGGAGTATGCGGTGAAAGCAGGGCTGGCTCTCAACTGCGAAATCGCACCTTACAGTAAGTTTGACCGCAAGCAATATTTCTATCCCGATTTGCCGAAAAATTATCAAATTTCTCAGTTCGATTTGCCGATCGCTACTAACGGCTGGCTAGAAATTGAACTCGTGGATGAGACGGGAAATTCTACTAGAAAAAAAATCGGGATCACTCGCTTGCACATGGAGGAAGATGCCGGAAAATTGGTTCACGGCGGCAGCGATCGGCTCAGCGGTTCTACTTATTCAATGGTGGATTACAACCGCGCCGGTGTGCCTCTAATCGAAATTGTTTCGGAACCGGATTTGCGATCGGGCGCGGAAGCTGCCGAATACGGTCAAGAATTGCGCCGGATCGTGCGCTACATCGGTGTTGGCGACGGGAATATGCAGGAAGGTTCGCTCCGGTGCGACGTGAATATTTCGGTGCGCCCCGTGGGCAGAAAAGAGTTCGGCACGAAGGTGGAAATTAAAAATATGAACTCTTTTAATGCGATCGAACGGGCGATCGATTATGAGATCGAGCGGCAAATTCAAGCTGTGGAAAATGGCGAAACCATCATTCAAGAGACCCGGCTTTGGGATGAAAACAAGCAGTGTACTTTCAGTATGCGGGTTAAGGAAGGTGCGAGCGATTATCGGTATTTCCCGGAACCGGATTTGCCTCCGATCAAAGTTTCGGCCGAGCAATTGCAGGATTGGCAAGCTCAACTGCCAGAATTGCCGGCCCAAAAGCGCAATCGCTACGAAACTGAGCTCGGTCTTTCTCCCTACGACGCGCGGGTGCTGACTGACGACAAAGCGGTGGCGGAGTATTTTGAAAAATCGATCGCCGCCGGCGCTGTGGCTAAACAAGCTGCCAATTGGGTGATGGGCGATATTACTGCTTATCTGAAAAATGAAAAGCTGGCGATCGGAGAAATTCCTTTCCAACCGCAGGATTTAGCCGAACTGCTGGGGTTAATTGATGCCGGTACGATCAGTGGCAAAATCGCTAAGGATATTTTGCCGGAATTGCTGGCAAACGGTGGTTCGCCTCAGAAGTTTGTTGAAAGCAAGGGTTTGATTCAAATTTCGGATACGGGGGCGATCGAGCAAGCGATCGATGCCGTGTTGGCAGCCAATCCCAAGGAGCTGGAACAGTACCGAGCCGGTAAAACTAAGCTGCTGGGCTTTTTTGTCGGCAAGGTGATGAAGGAAACGGGCGGCCGCGCCGATCCCAAACTGACGAATGAGCTGCTGACGGCCAAGCTTAACGCCCCAGGCTAAGCAGTCGTTAAGGGGGTCGTGTAGCGGATACAGCAGCGGGCGATCGGTTTTTCCCGATCTCGCCCTTCTGGGGGGATCGTAACTTTATAATTAATCTACATTTCTTTACAACATCTTCACGTTTGGGGGTGACACCCCTCATCCCTATCATGTTATATTGTGTTATGTAGATGCACCCTGATGGCAGAGAGAGTTACTTAGGTAGCTCTCTCTTTTTTTGGTCTTTTTTTTTGCACGGACGTGAAAATACGGATCGGGGAGAGGGGGGTTGGCCATACCGATTCCCGATTACTGATTACCGATTAGCAATTACCGCTTTGAGTCGATTAATATCAACTTTAGTTATTAACTAATTTTGACATTATGAGCGAACAAGCTAGCGAGCTAATCAAGCAGGGGATTTCGCAATATCAGGCACGCCAATTTGAGGCGGCGCTGGGTTCTTGGCAGGAAGCGCTGGCGCTGTATCGCTCAATGGACGATAAGCGGCGATCGGGTGCCGCGCTGGGTAATATGGGCGTAGCTTACGAAGCGCTGGGAAATTATGCTCAGGCGATCGACTGCTACCAGCAGCATTTGCTGTTAGCGCGGGAAATTGGGGATCGCCGGGGCGAGGCGAATGCTTTGGGAAATTTGGGCAATGCTTGCTGTGCTCTTGAGGATTTTTCTGGTGCTATTGATTACCAGCAGCAGCGTTTGGCGATCGCGCGGGACACTGGCGACGGGCGCTCTGAGTTGGAAACTTTGGGCAATTTGGCGCTAGCTTACGATGCTAATGGAGATTTGCCTGGTGCGATCGAATGTTATCACGAGCAGTTGTCGCTCGCGCGCACCAGCAAGGACGATCGCATTGAGCGTAATGCTCTCAAGTATTTGAAGCTCGGTTACAAGTATTTAGCAGATTACGACAAGGCCGACGAGTACCGACAGCAGCAATTGGCGATCGTCCGGGAACTGTTTTTAATTGATAAAAATAAGAGTTTTGTACAACTTGCAGAAACAGTGGGTTTAAATCCGATTGAGGATTTTGCTGGAGCTAATTTAAGCGGTTTTGACTTGCACTACGCTGATTTTAACGGTGCGGATTTGCGCGAAACCAACCTCCGGGGAGCCGATTTGACTTTGGCCGATCTCAGCGGTGCTTTGCTGAGCGCTGCTATTTTAATTGATGCTAATTTGTGCAATGCTAATTTGCGGGATGCTGAACTCAGCAGCGCCAATTTGAGCGGTGCTGATATGCGGACAAAGCTGCCCCGTGCGAATTTGAGCGGTGCAAATTTAACCGGCGCAAATTTGAGCAGTGCTTATTTACCGAATGCGATTTTAGTAAATGCAAATTTGACAAATACTGATTTCAAAAATGCTGATTTAAGCGGTGTTAATTTGAGTGGTGCGAATTTAAAAGGTACTGATTTGAGCCGCGCTGATTTGAAAAATACGGTGGTGGAAAATGCGAAGTTTTTTGGTTGTGTGGGAATTTCGGAAGCCCTGAAGGTTGAATTAAGGGCACGGGGCGGGATTTTTGAGTAGAATGGGAAATGTTGGTAATTGTAGAGGGTAAGAAAAGCTATGACTGCCGTAACTGTAAAACGATTCTCGATCGCCGAATATCACCGTTTGGGAGAACTCGGATTTTTCGCCCCCGATGACCGAGTTGAATTGATTCGCGGAGAAATTATTATCATGGCTGCTAAAGGTACGTTTCACTCTGTTTGTAATTCGCTATTGCTTAAAAAATTGTACCCACTGCTGGAAGAACGAGCGATCGTGCGCGGTCAAGAGCCGATTATTTTGTCGGCTGATAGCGAACCAGAGCCTGATGTTGTTATTGCTCGCAATCGTTCTGATAATTATTTATCTTCTCACCCGGAGCCTCCTGATATTTTGCTAGTAATTGAGGTTTCCGATTCTACTTTGAAATACGACAGGATAACCAAGTTATCTCTCTATGCTGAATCGGGAATTTCTGATTATTGGATATTTAATTTGGTAGATACTCAACTGGAAATGCACAGCGAACCTTATCAGAAACAAAACGGGAGTTATAGTTATCAATTGCAACGAGTTGTTCTGCCAAATCAGACGGTGGTAATTCCGGGTTTGACCGAGTTGTCTCTAGATTTGTCTTCGGTATTTCCCGCGCAGAGTGGTGAGTAAAAAATCTGGCTCGATAGCAGATATTTTAACTCAGTAATTAAAGAGCGATCGAGCTTTTTTCGATGATATAATGTAAAAGTGCAAAGGAATGAAGCATAAAACTAGCACTATCATCCAAAACAATTTGGTTTCTGACCCCCGATTTATTCGCGGGAGAAATCTAAAATCTAAAATCTAAAATCAGATGACTGCTAAAACTCTCGCCCCACCCGAACAAATTGTCCAGCTATCGGGTATCAGTTGGCAAACCTACGAAAATTTGCTTGCCGAAATCGGCGATCGGCAAATTCGACTGACATATAATCGCGGCAATCTGGAAATTATGGTACCTTCTCCAGAACACGAACTTTACAAAAAAGTAATGGGTCGATTTGTTGAAACCCTAGCAGAAGAATTGGAACTCAACATTGCCCCCCGGGGTTCCACAACTTTCAAGCGTCCTGAACTTAGCGGTGTAGAACCTGATGAATGTTTTTACATCCAAAATGTTAGTGCAGTTAAAGGTAAAAAAAGAATCGACATGAATCAAGATCCGCCACCGGATTTAGTGGTAGAAATTGATATTACCAGTCGTTCCGAAAATAGTTTGCAGATTTATGCGGATCTGGGAGTGCCGGAAGTTTGGATTTATAATGGAGTGCGATTCAGAATCAACAGATTGGAAAATGGAGAATACGTTGAGTGCGAGATCAGTTTAGCATTTCCTAGCTTACCGATATTAGAGATTGTCAGATTTTTGGAACAAGCAGAAACAATGGACTATTTGGAATTAGTGAAAGCATTTCGGAATTGGGTAAAAAGCCACATTCAGCAAAACCAATAAAGGGCGGAGAAAATTAAACAAAATTTACAATTTTAACCACAAAAAAAAGTTGTGTTGTGATCAAATAGAGATGATAAACTAATTTAAATATCAATTACAGGCTGGTAGTGCCAGCAATTCTACCCGATATGCGATCGCTAGAGTCTCACAACAAATACCCAGATTGCTTGTGGATGCAATTAGAAGCAATTCCCGTTCCATCGGTTGCACCCCAAACCCAGCAGCTCGACATTCACTTGAGCCTGAATTTTAACGAGCATTGGGAACCCCTGCTAGGTGGTCGCGTCAAATTTGGTCTGCAAGGCGGGACGCTCAAACTCTATCTAGAAAACTGCGAAATACCCGTAGCATCACGTCAGTTAGTCGGTGCTTTCAAGCTTTTGCCAATAGGAGAAACCCTGCCCATTCAAAGCAGTGCAGAAATTTTAGTAAGCGAAAGTCAGCGGGGAGTTCAGGGTGGCGAGAATTTGGAAAAAATTAAGGAGACAGAGAGCATATTTTGTCACGTTTCCACAATCAGCGATGATACAAAGCCAGCTTGGATTTTTGCAGTAGAACAAGGCAAATCAGTATTAAAAGGTTTGCTAAAAAGTGCTAAGCTGGGAGAAATTACTGCCAAAGAATTTCGGATGGCGGCGGCTTTTGAAGTGACTAAAGAAGATATTTATCTCACAGATGCTGAGGGTTTGTGGCCGCACGAAATCACGCCCAATCAACATTCTGTTTTAGAAAGAATTCTGACTGCATACCTGCAAGCCAATAAACTCAAACCTGCTCTCAGTTGGGCGCTATTATCCTACAATTTGCCTCCGATTGAACAGCCTGAAGAGGAAAGTGTCCCGGAAGCTGAATCGGAATTGCAGGAAATGGTCGATCGCATTATTTCCGCTGAAACCGACAACTTTGTAGAGTTGGCAAAAATCGCTAATCTCAATCCAGCACTGGATTTCGCGGGTAGCAGCTTGCGCGGAACAACTTTAAGTGCAGTGGATTTTAGCAGCGCCAATCTCGATCGGGCAAATTTCCGGGGCGCAACCTTAAACGATGCCGATTTCAGCGACGCCAACCTACAAAATGCCAAATTCGGCGGTGCAGATTTGAGTGGCGCTTTCTTAGGAAATGCTGATTTAAGCGGCGCAGATTTGCACAAAGCAAGTCTAGCTTTAGCTAACCTCAGCGGTGCCAATTTGAGCGGCGCAAATCTGCTGGAAGTGAACTTAACAAATACTAATTTCAGTGGTGCAAATGTCGAGTCAGCCAGATTCGGGAATAATTCAGGAATCGATGAGGAGATGCAGGTGAATCTACAGCAGCGAGGCGCAATTTTTGAAGAGGTTTAGTGGGTAAGTGCGAGATCCCTTTTATCCATCCGCCTCCATCGTGGCACGGGCGTCCCGCCTGTGCGAGGGAATTTAACCTTTAAACTATCGCCTCTGAAGAAAGTTGCTTCTTAATCCTTAACTCTCTAACTAAATTTATAGAGAGCGATGAACCGTAGCTGTTAAGAGGGTAAACAGGCATTTCTTGCCAACACTGACGGCACAACCAGTATACTTGACTTTGGCGAACGTGACGCAGCATTTGATTCGTGCAGCAAGGACAGCTTGTCATAAAAACCTCTTTTTTATAGATGAAAGTGTATTTGTCTCTTGTTGCCAAGTGCTGTAAGCTGCGTAGAAGCAGCAACTCTATCAATGTAGAGGTAAAGTCTTAAGAATCCTGCATCTGCCATACCGGGGAGTGTCAATCATCCCATCCCAAAATCTCTGTCACTTTTCCCGGCAGGGTGGTGGCTTCAAATGGTTTGGGAATTACCCCAGCAACACCCATTTGGGCAAATTGAGCCATATCGGTTGACAGAACTCTTGCTGTCAGCAGAATCACTGGAATCGATCGAGTTATGGGATTGGATTGGAGACGATCGTACACAGCAAACCCATCCATTCCCGGCATTGATAAATCCAGCAAAATAGCATTAGGTCGTTCTGTTTGTAGGATTTGTAAACATTCTTCTCCTGATTCGGCCACCAGGGTGTCCCATCCCGCGAGGTCTTCCAGGCACATCTGTATCAGTTCGCGGAGGTGTTCTTGGTCATCAACGATGAGAATTTGTTTCCCTTTCATCTTGTTTTCGGGCAGGAGACTGCCATCATAATTAGCTACTTGTAAAGTGTTCATTTTATTTTGGTTGATTAGAAATCAATTTTTCGGTTGCCAATTGGGTCTCAAATATACATCTTTAAGCAATCGCTTAAAGATGTATATTTGAGAATTGAATCCGAACTTCGGATTGCTCAACTCTCAACTCTTTAGCAATCTGAAGTATTAAACCATCCTGGTCTATTTCAGCCGCATAGATTTCAGGATGTACGCGGTGGGGCAACGGAATGAGACTTTGAAATCCACTAGGAAGGAAATAACCTTCTACTACAGCCACTTCGGTAGGTTGACCTTGGATTAAAACAGTTTCTGGAGTGATTTGGAGATTCAATTTGACAATATCAATGTCAGAAATGTGAACTTTAAGGATAAGTGTTAAATCCTTTTCTTGAATTTTAATGGCTGTGCTCGGTGTTTCCTCTGTATGAGCAATCCAAAGTGTGGATTGCTGACAACCAGTGGGCAAACCGGAAAATGAACCTGCGAGCTCCTGATTTATATCATTCAAAGCCTGAAAAGCATTCATTGAGTCTCCTCCTAATGCAAAGAACTGTTAGCTGCATAACAGGAGACTAAATAGCAACGGTAAGGATTTGGTAAAGATTGGGTGATTGTTACAATAATTCACAAAAATGGTGAAAGTTATTCATCCCATCCCAAAATCTCTGCTACTTCTTCCGTCAGGGTGATTGGTTGGATCGGTTTGGCAATTACCCCAGCTACCGCCATTTGGGCAAATTTAGCCCGATCGCTGGGCAAAACTTTCGCTGTCAGCAGAATCACTGGAATCGATCGGGTAATCGGATCGGACTGGAGGATCTCGTACACGGCAAACCCATCCATTCCCGGCATAGATACATCCAGCAAAATAGCGTTGGGTTGTTCTATTTGCAGTATTTGTAAACATTCCTCTCCCGATCCTGCCCCCACTGTTTCCCATCCGCCTAAATCTTCTAAGCAGGCTTGCACAAGTTCCCGAAGGTGTTCTTCATCGTCAACAACTAGAATTTGTCTGTCTGTCATGGGATTTTGGATTGGAGATTTTGGATTTTGGATTGATGGTACAGATTAATCTAAGCGTTATTCAGTGGTGGGTAAGGGTAGGGTAAAGCAAAATGTGCTGCCTTCACCTAAGATACTTTCCGCCCAGATTTTGCCGCCATGCCGGTCAACAATACTGCGACAGATTGCTAAACCTAAACCGGTGCCTCCTTTTTCACGGGAGTCGGAGGCATCGACTTGCTGAAATCGCCCAAAAATCAGTTCTAGTTTATCGGCAGGAATGCCTCGTCCGCGATCACTAACTTGGAACAGCACAAAGTCTGTCTGGTTTTCGGCACTCAGATGAATTGTGGAATCGGCAGGTGAGAATTTAATTGCATTACTGAGCAAATTTGTTAAAGTTTGGACGATCGCATCTCCTGTTGCCCAGACTTCGGCATCCGTGGGGGTAACGATTAATGAGATCCGTTGTTGAGTAGCGATCGCCTGAATGCAATCTACTGCTTGCTGCATCAAATCTGCAGCTTTGCAAACAGTTTTCTCCACAATTGCCCGCCCGGAGTCTAGGCGTTCCAGATCTAAAATATCATTAACCAGGTTCACTAAACGATTGGTATCAAGGAGGGCAATTTCAATCATGCGTCTAGATTTTTCTGGTTTTTTATCATAAACCCCACTTTTTATTAGTCCCAATGACATTTGGATTCCTGTCAAAGGAGTGCGAAGTTCATGGCTGACAATGCCAATGAACTCATCTTTAATGTGTTCGAGCCTTTGTCGTTCGGTAATATCTTCCCCAATGCTGATAGTTCCAATGATGTTTCCCTCTAAATCTCGCAGAACGGTATTGTTCCAAGCAATGAACCGTTCTTCACCCGATTTTTTCAAGATAGGATTTTGATAATAGACATGATATTTCTGGGCTAAAACTTCCGAGAAAACAACTTTAATCGATTGTTGAATAGAACGGGGTAATAATTCTTTAAACCAATTCTTTCCGATAACTTCGGGGTGAGTATATCCTGTGATTTGTAAGAAAAAAGGATTAACGTAATTGACATTTCCCCTTATATCAAGTCCGACAACAATCAACTGCACGTTATCCAAAAGCGATCGCCAGCGTCGTTCGGCTTCTCGGATCGTGGCTTCGGCTTGCTTACGTTCTTGCAGTTCTAGCTTAAGTTGTCGGTAGAGTTTGGATTGCTGAATGGCGATCGACAATTGGCTGGCAATCTGTTCAACTAATTCTATTTCCCAGGATTCCCATTGACGAGGTGCCGTATTTTGGTATATAGCTAACAAACCCCAGAGATTTTCTCTCAAAAATATCGGGAAAACAGCATAACTTTTTGCTTGGAATTTTTCCACTAGCTCGATATGACAGGCTTGAATTTTATCGGTGTAAAGATTATTAATAACAAAGTTTTCATGATTGCGGAATCGACCGCCTTGAGTTTCTTGCAGATAGGTATCTGCACAATTTTTTTGAAGATCGCTCCCTATCAGTTTTACCCAACCCTCACCAACTGACTCCACGACAAAATCACCACTCCAATCAGGATTAAAGCGGTAAATGGCAGTGCGATCAGTTTGTAATGTCTGCCTGATTTCAGTAACAGCAGTATTTAGAACCGCATTCAGATCCAAAGATTTGCGAATCCCTTGAGTAATCCTCCAGAGCAAATTTTCCTTTCGGGATTTCTGTAGTAAGGCTGCTTCCGCCTCTTGTCGAACTTCTTCGAGGTGCTTCGCTACGGTAATATCTTGATGAACGGCCACCAGAACATCGCCATAGTCGGAATGATTGAATGCAGAGCAAGTGGCACTACACCAAAATGGAGTCCCATCTTTCTTGACATTCTGAACTTCATAACTAAATTCACCCCTTTGTAAAACGGCAGACCGAATGGCTTGATTTACCTCTTCAGGGCTGACCGATTCGGTGGCATAGTTGAGAATCGAAACGTGCTGACCGTTGAGTTCGCCACAGTCATAGCCAAACATCTGCTCAAATTTAGGATTGGCATAGACAATAACTGCATTCTCTGCTCTTACTAAACAAATGCCTTCCGCCATGTTGCGGGTAATGACAGCCTGAAGCTCCAGCATTTGTTCGGCTTGTTTAAGTTTAGTCAGATCGCGCAGAATAACGATTATCCCTACAATATTTTCGCCTGCATCACGTAAAGGTGTATAAGTAACGCTCAAAAATTGCCTGACTAAATTGGGAGAAGTAAACCAGTTTTCATACTGAATTTTCTCGCCATCCAAACATCTGTCTAACCGAGGTTTTATCATATTATCAAACACGTCTGCATCCAGGATATTCCTAACATAATTTCCGATCACTTCGCTTTCAGATTTGTTGCACCAAGTCAAATAAGCTTGATTGACTATTTGATAAGTATAGTTGCGATCCATCAACACAATCCCATCTGTTGTATTGAAGACGATGCGTTCATATTGGCGGAATGCTTCTTCAGTCAGTTTGCGATCGGTGATATCAAATACGCTAGAACGACTCATCATGAAGTTACCTGCTTCATCATAACTTGCTGTAGCATTTAAGTTTACCAAAATGAGTTTTCCGTTTTTATTCAACATTTGAAACTCTAAATTATTGATGTGTCCTTGTTTCTTAAACAAAGAAAAGTTGTGATGAAAAATATTTTTGCTTTCAACTGTCATTAAATCAACAAATTTCTTTTTATGCACAATTTCCTCGCGGGTATAGCCTAACCAATTCAGTTCCGTATCATTAATCATAATTATTGTTCCTGCTGCATCTAGGGAATGATAGCCACAGGGAGCATTATTATAAAGGTCTTCAACTTGATTGATATATTGTTGCCAGCTATGGTTGACTTCAGTGAGTTCTGCTGTCCGTTCTATGACTCGTTGTTCGAGTTCAGTATTGAGTTGTTGCAGGGCAATTTCTGCTTGTTGGCGCTCTCTCACTTCCGTTTGTACTTGATCAAATAAATCAGCTTGCTGAATGGCAATTCCAGCTTGAGTTGCTAGCTGTCCCATGAGTTCAATTTCTGATGGTTGCCATTCGCGAGGTTCTGCACACTGATGGGCAATCAATAATCCCCAAAGTTCTTCTCCCTTAAGCATAGGAATAACCAGGTTAGCTCTAACTTGAACATTTGCCAGGAAGTCCGGGTGACAAGTATCAATTCCGGCAGTATAAATATCTGATTTAGATGTGAATAAGCCTTGTTTGAAGGCTTCGATATAGCTTTCAACCAAGCAAGGATATTGTATCTGAGTGGATAAGATTGGTGTCCATTCTGGACCAACTGACTCTACCACCACTTTTCCGCTCCAGTCAGGAGCAAATTGGAAGATAATTACGCGATCGCATTGCAGAATGTTTCTGAGTTCCGTTACCGTAGTGTTGAGAATATCTTCTAGTTGGATGGATTCGGAGAGAGAAAGTGCGGTTTTAGCAAGGATTTGTTGTTGCTGTTGTTGCAATTCCCCATAATTCTCATCAGTATGATCTATCATTAATCTACTTAATTAATTACATTTTTTAGATTGAAGCCGAAACCGGGTTTTTAGCCCTTGTGCGTAATACCAATTTAATGTGAAGTTGCACATATCTCGATCCCCCTAAATCCTCCTGGTTGTTGGGGGACTTTGATCGGAATCTTGTCCCCCCCTTATTAAGGGGGGCGCCAGGGTGATCGGATTCTATGCAGCCTCATAAAAAATTGGTATAAGTTTTATTTAAGTATTCCCACCCTGAAGTAAAGGACGAGTGCGCTTGATTCGGCTGAGTACCCGCGTGACTAATTCAGGCCCTAGTACCGGCTTGGTAATAAAATCATCGGCTCCCGCTGCAAAGGCTTGTTGCAGAGATTCTGGATCGGTATGGGCTGTCACCACCAAAATCGGTAAATTTTCCCATTGGATATCTTGTCGGACGACCTGACACAATTCTAAGCCACTGACGATCGGCATTTCTAGATCCAGCACTACTAAATCGGGTTCAGTGCTAATTAACATCTCCCAAAATTGCTGTGGTTCTTTGAGATTTGTCACCTCAATTCCCCAGGGAGTCAGTAACGCTGATAATTTAACCAGCATCACAGGGTCATCATCTACGATTAAGACTTTGGCTTCTGAAGTTTTGGGACTGGGTAGAACACGGGAAATCGCTCGAAAAATTTGCTCGGTGGTTGCAGGTTTGTGGAGAAATTGCTTAGCACCTAAGCGCGATACAGCCAAGCGATCGGCAAGGCTATCTCGTCCGGTAAAAACAATTATAGGCAGGTTAGGCGATCGCTCGGTCAGTTCTCGCAGTAGCGTCAATCCATCTTCCTCTGTCTCTGCAAAACTTAAATCTAGTAACATCACATCGGGCATGGACAGGGCAAGACGCGATCGGGCAGCAGTAATATTCGGCGCAATTTTCATCCGCAATCCCCAAGCTGCGGATTCTACTTTCAATCGCTCCGTTAATGCAGCATCATCATCAACTACCAAAACCCGATAGTTGAAAATTGAAATAGTAGAAACTGGTGCTGCGGTTGATTTAATAGGTGTTGTGGCTAATTCCTGCTGTAATCCTGTCACCAATTCCGAGAAGCGGGTAATTTCTTCAGCAGTCAAAGAGCGATCGTTTATTAGCAAATGCTCTGCAGAGCGTGCCAATTTCGAGCCTTCGGGATAACCAAAAGATCCCAGAGAGCCGGCCAATTTATGAGCTTCACGTTTTGCCGATTGCTGTAATTCAGTTTCTAATTTTCCTGCTAATATAGCAGTTTTTGCCTGATCCAATACAGCAATTTGTTGGTCGAAGCCTCCCCGAAACCGCTCTAAAACTTTGTCGATATCGGACTTATCTACCCCGCGAGATTGATGTTTTTGGGGGCGCTCAATCCCAGAATTATTTGAATGAGACGACGCAGATGGGGTGTACGGTTTCAGTCGATAGCCCATGCCATAAACTGTTTCAATGATTTCTTCAGTTAAGCCGCCGGCCTTCAGTTTCTTTCTGACATCCTTAATATGAGTGATAATGGCGCGATCGGTTGGTGCGTCATCAAATCCCCACAGCCGATCCAAAATAGCACTGCGGCTAAAGATGCGATCGGGATTTCGCAGTAATAATTCCAGCAGATTATATTCTGTTGCTGTCAGTGAAATTATTTGTTCGCAAAAAGTCACTCTACCAGACTCTAAATCTAAACAAAGATATCCCCAAGTCAATGTATTAGCCGCTGAATTCTGAGTATAACCTCCTGGATAAAGTGCTTTACTGCGTCGCAATAAAGTTCGGATTCTTGCCAGTAATACTTTCGTAGCAAAAGGCTTGCTAATGTAATCATCTGCTCCCGCATCGAAAAGAGCCACCACCTCCGCATCTGAATCCTTTGCCGTCATTAACAGGATCGGTTTGCAGTAGCCTTGCGATCGCAATTGCCGACATAGACTAATTCCATCTAGTTTGGGAACTTGCACATCTAACAATATCAGGTCATACTCAATTGTGGCTGCCAAGTCTAGGCCCACTTGTCCATCATTTGCACGATCAAACCCGTAATGATTTGCCTCCAACACCTTTGCCAGTGTTGCACTCAGCCCTCCATCATTATCTACGAGCAAAATTTTGATCGGAGACTTCTTCATTTTAGCTGTGCGGTTCAATTCCCATGCGATCGACGCGCTTTGATGTCAGGCCGAAGCGTGGCTTTTAACTAAATCACTGCTACTCATTACTACTCCTTTTATCTTACCATTTTTGCAGTCCCATCACCTAAAAATTGCTGTCATTTCCGCAGTTTAGATAAAACCGATCGCCCTTTCCTTCATCTGCGTCCATCCCCGTTTATCTGCCTACATCTGCGGTTCAAAAAAAGCGTGAAGCGAAGCTATCCCGAAGGGTAGGGAATCGCCCCCAAAAAGAGCGATCGCCCTACCAAACAAATTATCCTTCATCCTCCGACTTTACAGGAGGACGCCCAGAAATCACAATAAATCCCACAGACTCAAGAGTCATGTGCGGGCGGCGAATACCAGCTAAAACCGCTTGATTCAACAAACTTTCGGTATTGATTTCATCAGCCAAAACCGATTCTAAAAGTTGTTCGGATTTAGAAAGTCGATGCAAGCGCAACTGCAATTGATTCACCCGGTTTTCGAGTTGGATTGCAGCCGTGACAGCAGATCGATCGCACATTTCCACAAAAGCCGATCGCCCGCGCAACAATTTCTCCGATACCACCCGTCCCTTTTGACAAAAATCATCCCATTCTAGCGGATCGACAAAACTGTCAATCAGCGATGTGCGATTTTTCGACAAATTGTAATCCCGATTCTGCCCGCCTTTCCCCTTATAAGCCCGCTGCAAAATCGCTAGAATTTCTGCATCTTCCACCAGTGACATTTCTTCGCTGCGAGCATCTACAAACACAGTTTCAAAAATGGGCAGAAACAGAGCATCAGCGCGGCGCTGCAAAGCTTTCAAGTTGTAATTTTCGATGTTTTGTGCTTGCAAAACTTGCTCTGCCGGTTGCACATCAGTCTGGATGGAATAATTAAACTGAAAGCCAAACCACTCCTTCCCGGGTTCCGCATCCCAACTTTCATCATGCCGCCACATGGCAAAAGCTTGGCCCCGATCGTCCCAGCGAATATAAGAGCTAATTGCATCGATCAATCCCTCACCAATTCGGTAAAGAGCCACATCCGCATTCTGATGAGCAATGCGGCGATTGTAACTACCATATTGCTGGCAATAAGGAACCAATCTGGTCATCAAATCGTTCGAGGGAATCAACGTTTTTTGAGTAGGTTTATAGCGCATCAACCCCGATATACTCGGATGTTCGATTTGTTTGAAGTGAAGAGCTTGACACAACCAACCTTCTGTAGACCGCTGCATTTCTTTATGCTTAGCATCGCAGTTATCGAGAGACTCAAAATACTGAGATGCGCTGTCATCAAGAGTATCAATTTCATCGAGAACGTACTGTTCGTCAATTTTGATTTTCTCTTGTTCGATTTCAGTTTTAATCGCTTCAATTTCGCTCGATAAGCCCTTGCCTCCCTCAGCAAACAACTTTTCTTCAAGTTTGAGAAGTTTTTCCTCAGCATAAAACTGAAGGCTGGCAAGAGATTTGTTGAAGATATCAAACCCATCTTTTAAAACTTGAAACCAAGCTTCGTGGGGACTCTCTGGCATATCCGGGCCTGCAAACAAACAAAATTGCACTCCCATTTTGCTACCAATGCGATCGACTCTGCCGAGTCTTTGTTCTAACTGGTTGGGAAACCACGGTAAATCGAAGTGAACTAGCCAATCTGTCAATTGCAGATTTACCCCTGCTTCCGCCGATCGATCGCACACTAAGATAAAACAATGGGGTTCAGTCTTAAACCGCTTGAGACTAGCCTCAACCTCATCAGCCGATTTGGTCGTGTCATGGCTGGCGATCGCATTTTTACCAAAGATTTTAGCTAAATTTTCCGCAATCTCTTTACAAGTTGCAGTAAAACTGGTAAAAATCACAATTTTCGGGAAACGCTCGCCTGGAATCGGCCGTTTAATTTGCTGTTGAATTCTCGACAGCAAATCGCGAGGTTTGCTGTGATACTCGCGCGGAACCTTCAAAGCAACTGCCAAAAATCGGAGAATGGCGATTCGTAACAAACTCAGTCGATCGAGTCCTTCCTGGGGCTTTTCCAGGGTATTGAGCAAGGTTTCCAGCATTTCCCTTTCTTCTGGAAACAGCTCCGTTTTGGTCAAAATTGCCGTGTCATTTTGTCCAAATTCGCGATCGAGTTCAGGAGTCGATTTTTTCTGCAAGCGAGCTTTGACAACCCGTTCTAAAACATTCAGCCAAGTACCAGAAGCGCGGAAAAATAGCAGAAATATTCTCTGATATTCGCTAGACTTGGGAGCGAATGTGCGCCATTTATCGAGTACGGTTTGAATTTCCGACCACTGTTCATCATTCAGATCGTACTCAGTTTTAGGGACAGCCTCTCGCTCGAAAATCACATCTTCAACCGCATCCCGGCGGTTGCGAAGGATGCGACGATGCAGGCGGTAGGTATCGCTAACGTGAGTGCGAATAGTTCGGACAAGCCGAGCCTGTTCTGCGCTTTCTTTAGTTTTCAAACAACTTTCTAACTCTGTTGCTAATCCGATTAAATAATCATCTTTGGCAAAAATAGTGCGAAGTTGAGCGAGTTTTGTTTGCAAAACAGCAGGCTTGGCCTTTTCTCGGAAATCCAGCAAAGCGCGGCCGATTTCTTGACGGTTTTGCACCTGTTCCTTGAAGCTTTCCAGGTCATCAAGACGGTAAGTTGTCGGATCTAGCAAGTGCAGCATCGTTAGAAAATCTTGCTCATGGCCGATAACTGGCGTTGCAGATAATAACAATACATTTTTGCTTTTCTGAGCTAGTTTCTGACAGAGTTCAAAGGACTGCTGCTGAGTACGATCGCTCGAATGTGCCATTGCTGCCACATCATGCGCTTCATCCACAATCAGAAAATCTAGGTTAGCATTGCGGCTAACTTGATTGATTTCGCTAATAGCAACAAGCTGCACTCTATCCGCAAAATGAGACAAATAGAATTTATTTTCTAACTCCTGCCGCCACTGTTCGAGCAGGTATTTCGGAACCAGAACCACAGCGCGTCCGTTGGGTTCATCTAGCAGGAATTGGCGGAGAATTGTGCCGGCTTCTACTGTTTTTCCCAGTCCTGGTTCGTCGGCTAATAAATAGCGCACGATTGGGTCTTCTAGGACGCGCCGGACGACTTCAACTTGGTGCGGATAGAGGTCTATATTAGCAGAAATTAAACCGGTCATGCCGCGGCTGACGGCCCGCTGTTCGATCGCAGATTGAACGAATGCCAATCGGCGATCGTGAAAATACGGCGTTTCTTGGCCTTTGACTGCTAAAATGTCGATCGGATCGGCGATCGGGATATTGCAGCGAACGTAAAGTTCGCTTTCGACAGCTTGCAAACTTTGGCTGTCGGGCAGGTCAATTTCGTACTCTAATTTATCTTCATCCCAGTCATAAACTCGACCGATAATCCATCTTTCCTGACTTGTACTCCAGAGGTAGCAGCGGGTTTGGCGCTGAAGTCTGGCTTCTTGCAGCAAACCCAAGGGTACAGTTTTGCGGATGCGGTTTTTAACTGAGCAAAAATATTCAACTACCGCCTCGGTACGCGATACCTCGACAACTTTTCCGACTCCCAAATCGTTTCTGGGCAATCGAACTAATGAACCAACATCAATCATAGTTTTAGCCTGACAATACTTACTAGAATACAGTACATCCTTTCACATTAAAAAAATTAGCAAGATGCGAGTTTCGCCGGCCTCGCTTTTTTAGTCAAATGACAGTCAATCTGCTATTCGGAAAACAATAAGTTTAGCATGGTAACTAACATTTTGGTATTCAATAAATATCCGGGCAGCGAATAAGAATACCTACTTACCATCAAGGAAAAACAACGCCTGCATTACCGGATTCCCATTTCGGGTATTTCTGCATCACACTGCTATAAATTTGAGAGTCTGTAAACTCTGCTAACCAAGCTTGTAGCGGTGGCCAAGGCTGTTCGTTGAACCAAGCTGGATCTGTATGAGCGAATTGACGAACAAAAGGTGCGATCGCCATATCAGCCAATGCTACATTGTTACCAAATAAATATTTAGTGGCACTTAACCGTGAGTTAAGTTGTTCCAGAAATAAAGAACCTTCATAACGATGTACTTGGGCATCAACACCGGGATAGCGATCGGGGTACTTATAACGGTCAAGATGATATTTAAACCTATCATCAAATAGAGCGATTAGTTCCAGCATTTCTGTAACAGAACCTTGCTGTGGCATCAACCATTTTTCAGGATCGTGTTGTCTCAATGCCCACAACATGATATCGATACTTTGATCTAGAACCCGCCCGTCAACATCCATTAATATTGGTACTGTACCTTTGGGAGATACCTCCAACATCTCTGGTGGTTTGTCTCGCAAAACAACTTCCCGCAACTCACACACCCGATTGCTAACCATTAAGGCCAAGCGCGCCCGCATAGCATAGGGACAGCGGCGGAAGGAATACAAAATCGGGTATGTTGCTGACATATTATATCAATTCCGGTTGCACCGGAATTATTGTTGACTGTTGACTGTTGACTGTTGACTGTTGACTGTTAACTGTTGACTCGATTTTATTATTCCGATGCCACTGGAAACGATATAATTAGTCGATCGCACGATCGGGTTTTTCGGGTCAGAAACCCCCTTTATTCGTAGATTTCTTGTCGCGAAACAAGATTTTTCGTAGAAACCGGGTTTCTTTGAGCTTAGTGAATACTATTAGTCGATCGCACCATCTACTTTTTTCTTCGCATCGTAGCGCGCGCCTATATGCACTTGGTTGCGACGCTTAGCAAGCTCAATCTGACGTTGACGTTCAGATAAGGCTTGTTTTTTGGTTTCAGTTTTTGAGTCATGACAATGAGGACAACTCACACCAAGTACAAATAATTCCGAAGCCTTATCTTCCTGACTAATCGGGTGACGACAACCGCGACAAAGTTCATAGTTACCCGGCTTTAAGTCCTGACCAACCGAAACTCGTTCATCAAAGACAAAACATTCACCTTCCCAACGACTTTCTGCTTCCGGCACCGTTTCCAAATATTTTAAAATTCCGCCTTCGAGATGATAGACTTCCTCAAAACCTTGAGTACGCAAAAAAGCAGTAGATTTCTCGCAGCGAATACCACCGGTGCAAAACATTGCCACCTTGGGTTTATTGCGTAAAGCTGTTTCCCGCCGCACCCATTCAGGTAACTCAGAAAAGCTTTTTGTTTTTGGATTAATAGCACCTTCAAAAGTACCCATAGATACCTCGAAGTCGTTACGCACATCAACCACGACAACATCGGGATCGTCAAGCAGCTTATTCCACTCCTCCGGCTTAACATATTTGCCAGCCATGAGGCGGGGATTAATGTCCGGTACTCCCATCGTGACGATTTCGCGCTTCAAGCGTATTTTCAACCGATAAAAAGGTGCTTTTTCCGAGAAAGATTCCTTGTGCACGAGATCGGCAAAACGCACGTCACTACGCAAGAATGCCAGCACTGCGTGTACGCCCTCGGACGAGCCAGCAATCGTGCCATTAATGCCTTCTTGGGCCAGCAAGATAGTGCCTTTGACGTTGTTGTTGTTGCAACAATCGAGTAACGGTGCTTTCAGCTCAGCAAAATCCGGTAGTTCAACGAACTTATATAAAGCAGCGGTTAAGAAATAAGCCATAAATTGAATTGATAGCACTAATTAATTTTCATAATTCTATGAAAATTCAGTCAAAGCGGACGGTGGGACTCGAACCCACGACGTTCAGCATGGGAAGCACTAGGCATAACTCAGGAAACCCTATGCAGGCAAAGGCTTGCATCCTCTGCACTGATTATTGTCTCCAATTTTGTCTCCAATTTGTCTCCAAATTGCTAGCATTGTCCTGTTGCTTTTGAAATTTTACCATGACCCATCCCCTGAGTAGGGCTAAAAAAGGAGCGGTAGTTGTCCAGACTCGCAGTGGTAGGCTGCGCTTGCAGTTGCCCCGCCAGATTTACGGGGGCGATCGTAAATACCTGTACCTGAACCTGTCTGACACCCCTGAAAACTGGGAACTGGCACAAGCTAAAGCCCAACTGATTGAATCTGATATCAAGTTCGAGCGTTTTGACCCTACCCTCAAAAAGTACAAGTCACAAACTCACTTGACCGTCATTGAGACTCTCAAGTCCAAGCCCGAACTGACTCTAACTAAATTGTTTGAGAGATATCTAGAATTCAAAAAACCTGCTGTTAAGCCCACAACTTTTCACTATTTAGTGACCAGCATTCAAGCTTATATTGACCGTTGTCCTTACCAACATTTATCCGAGGATGATGCTTTGCAATTACGCGCGTGGCTGCTTGAGGACACTACCAATAGTATGACCAAGCGAGTCTTGACTTACGTGAATGCAGCGATTGAATGGGGGATTAAATTTAAAATAATCAGTGGGTTGCGCGTCTCCCCCTTTAAAGGGATGGCTGCGGATTTACCAAAACACAACTGGCAAAGTGACCCCGAACCGAACGCTTTTAGTCCAGAAGAAAAGGCGTTGGTATTAGAGGCTTTTAGGAACCACAAGGGGACTTGGAACGGTAGGGGCTATGGAGGGCAGAAGCTTTGCTTTTATTACCCTTTGGTGCAATTTTGGTTCATGACTGGATGCCGTCCCTCTGAGGCTGTTGGCTTGAGGTGGCGCGATATTGCCTCCGACTTTTCTCACATTGTGTTTAACGGCAGTGTGCAGCATCCGGGCGGGATAGAGACTAGGGTTGATGGTAGTAAAAACAACAAGCGCCGTAGGTTCCCTTGCAATCAGGAATTAAGCGAGTTTTTAAGAAACCTTGAGCCGGAAAATTTGACAGACAAAAACAGTCTGGTTTTTCCCTCACCCAAAAAGTGCGGGGCGATTAATTACAGCAATTTCACTGTCCGCACTTGGCATAAGTTGGTTGACCCAATTACTGAGAAAAATCGCGAGGTTGAAGGACATCGTAAAACTACCACTCCCTACTCTTGTCGGGATACTTTTATCAGCGAACAAGTTGGCAAGGGTGTACCGAGTGCAGTTGTTGCTAAATGGTGTGATACGTCGGAGAGGGTGATTAATGCTGTGTATTTAGACGGCAAGATTTTGGAGCATTTACGCCCGCTTTGATGCTGTTAGGATGTTGATTCTAGGGGCAACTTTTGCGAAACAAAACTTTACAGTCCCTGTGTTGACAAGGAAGTGGAAGTCTGCAATCGTGAGTAACTAAGGAAGATTGATGCGCGGTTGACGAGCACTTGCAATGCTAGCCAAACCACGACTTCCCCAAACCGTTGTACTAGAACGTTTGGAGCCTATAAATTATGCCACTTTCAGCCGATTGTCCAGACGGACGATCGCAACTCTTAATGATTGAGTTGGCGGGGTTTTGTCATGACTAAACCTACCGTCAGCTACCGTCGCATTGACCAATTAAAGGCGATCGCCTTTGACCGTGGCTTCTCCAATGAAGACGCCAGACAGTTTGGGAAACTCAGCAAAACTGCTACGTGGGAAGCGCTGCTAGAACTGTACCTTGTTGACGGTGAGTCACTTGACACAGTGAATGTAGACACTGTAGACACAGTGAATGTAGACACTGTAGACAGTTTGAGTGTAGACAGTGTAGACAGTTTGAGTGTAGACACTGTAGACACAATACCTGAACCGCTTAATATGCAAGCTGTAGACAGTGTAGACAGCCTAGATTGGACTAACGACGGTTCATTCCCTGTGTGTGGTTTCACCCGCCAGACTTCCACCAGCTTTTTAGACTGGGTTGACTTTGGGCAACTCATCGCACTTGTACTCGCGTCGGCGGGGGTGTTTGTGCTGGCAATGTCTATGTGGCGTCAAATCAATCCCTTGAATTTATTCCCCTCCCCAGTTCGCATCAACATTCAAATCGGGACAAAATTATGAGCTTACAATTACGCCTTTTTGGCGGCAATTCTGATGCTGGAAAAATGACTACCAGCAACGACGGCGGACACGCCATTGACAAATCAAAAGTTCTGGCAAGCACTGACACAAGCGTTATCACACCGCTAAATCCTGGTGACTTTTCTAGTATTCGTAGCGTTCCAGTTGTGCCAGCACCGCGCTATTTCACGAAGGAAGAAGCGGACGCAATGAAGGACTTGGCAAAGGAGAAAACAGACGGTGCAAGACAGTCTAAACGCGCTTACAAAGCACTAGGAAAAATTGAAGTTGCAGACAAAACAGTTCATAAAGAACACCGCAAATATGAGGGTGTTGTGGCTGATAATGAACTGGGTAAAAAACGCTCAGACACTCGACTAGCTAAGCACTTGCACAGTTTGCGTCCCGGCTATGCCCGACTGGGGTTAGGGATTGACAAAGCTGACAGTGATGCCCGCACTCGGATTGATGCGATTAAGGCAAAACTCACGGGAGGGACTGACTAAATGAAAGCGATGTATCTGGCAAACTACTTCCTTGCCGGATGCGTCGCTTTCTCCCTTCTGGGGTGGATAGCGAGTCTGCATCCGATGGCAATGAAAGCCGTTTTATTCTTGCTAGCAGCGATTGCGATTGCTTGGGGGTTGAGCTGGTTGCTTGACTATTCCCTGAGTAAGTTGCTCAAGATTTCAGTGGCTGACTTACAAGCGCTTTTAATCGGCGGTTTGGCGATGCTGCTGATTGGTTTGGGGGTGTTTCTATGCAGCTAAAACTGTTTGTATTGAGTGCGTCCTCTGTAGTGCTTTGGTTAACTCCACTAGCAGCCCTGGACAAAAAGCTAGATACTCACAAAGCGCTGCAAGGGGTAAGCCTGTGTGCTGCAATTGCTTGTGCTGTTACCGCTGGAAATATCGCCCGTCAATTAGCTGACGAGGGAGAAATCGAGAAATTGAAACTGAGAGCAATTAAGGCAGATGTAGAGGATGAAATCAGCACGAGCGTTTACGTTTCACAGCAACAAAGGCAGCAGGAAGCTGAACTTATCCTGACTTCCCCTGGTGTTGACGTGGAAGCTTCCCGTCAAGCGCTGGAAGCTATATACAGCAGCGACTTACAGGAAACTGCTTCCGCTTCCGACTCTCCTGATTACCCTATATACTTGGAAGTTTGTAAGTCAATGGAAGCGGGTAAGTCTGTGACTTGGATTGTTGAGAATGTACTCAAAATGGGAGGGCGCAAATTTGCAGATGGCAAGGTAAAATTAGAGTCAATTTTGAAACAGTTTGAGGGTAAACTCAATGAGTGAATCACTACAACTAGGAAGCTTCCGAGTGATAGGAACTAAAACAGAAATTACAAACACCTTGGCATTTTTAAGAACTAAGGGTTGCGTCTGGAATAGCAAGGAAAAATATCATGCTCAACGGGGTGACGCAAATAAGTTTGCCTATTACCTAAATAACGTAAGAACATCCCTTGTAATAACATCCGCACCCACAGCACCCAATCCCAACGAACCACAGCCGAAGCCCTATGACGCGGTGTTGGGTGGCAAGAGGCAATCGAACCAAACTTGAGGTAAAATTCAAGACAAGTAAAACAGTCCTAGCCCCGCAAGGGTGGCTCTAAAAACAAGAGTGCTCTAGGTTATCTGTTAAGACCAAATAGGCAATTGGTGGAGTCCCAGGCTGTGGCGACGCAGCTTAATCTATAGGCGACTCTCGGCCGTTAAGACCGAGAAAAAGCTTTGAAATCAGAAAGAGTAGGCGCAAGATGTTCGGCTTGAGTGGGTTTTTGAAATATCCTTAAGCAAATTTCTGCGGGAATCTTTCCAAAGTAGAGTCATGCGGGAGGGCGGATCTAAGCAGAGTCCGGGAAACTGGCAGCTACGCGGGCTGCGCGTACCAAGGATGCAACACACCAATTTACAAACCCTAAGCTGAAGAACCCATTGGTACGGGGAAACTGGCTTTTTTCACCATACTTTTTTTTGGTGAACAAGAGCTAGGTTCCAAATTTTAGCTATATCTCAAAATCTATAGACACCAAAAAACCGCTGCTCGTAATTGGAACCTACACGCAACGGCTTTTGGATTCACTCTCACCAGACGGTGAGCCGTAAACTCGTGAATACATCATACCCCACTGGGGAAAATTCTGCATCTCAAAATTTAAATCCTTTCAACCCAAAACACCTTTCAGAATGGGTTGAAGGCTCAGCCGTATCGGAAGCGATCGCCTCTCTCAACATCGAATCGCTGACGGCAAAAGAACTCAACGAGCGCATCCGTCCAAAAGAACCCATCAAAACAGGGGGTTGGTGGTGTCGAGGTGTTTTGTGGAAAACAGGTCAACGGGCAAGCAATTGGTACGGACAAGGCAAACCAGACAAACCACACCAGCCAGAAGGTTCTAAACCGCGCAAATACCTCACAGGTAGCGGCATGGAACCCGACGCAATTTTCCTAGCAATGCCTGATAGAGATTATTGGGCAAAAGTTCACGCTGACAAATCCATCCCCCGTCATTGGACTGAGGGAACCAAGAAAGCTGGGGCTGGCTTGAGTATTGACCTTGCCACTATTGCCCTAACAGGTGTTTGGAATTGGAGCAAGGACGGAGAACTGGCAACTTTTGTTAAGCAGTGGGCACAGCCCGACACCATCCACTACATAGATTTTGACTCCGACTATGCGGCCAACCCGTCTTGCCGTGCAGCCATTTTGAAGTTTGGCCGCTTGCTGGAACGGGAGGGCTGCGAGGTACACGTAACGGTTTGGGATACCAAGTTTAAGGGGATGGATGATTTTATCAAAGCTAACGGCGGTGACGCATTCAAAGAAGTTGTAGCGAGTGCGTTACCTCTAGCCAAGTGGGAGAAACAGCTCAAGAAAGGCGATCGCAAAAATGACACTTTTAACCCTAATATTTCTTTAACTCCTCACCCGCGCACGCGAGAAGAAGTAGTATGCCAGAAGTATGACAGTAGTGGAAGTGACTACATCCCAGACACCGCGCCGACTCCAGAGCAAAACTACGTGCATAAAGCCATTGAGGCACTGTACTCGGACACGCCCTGGGTATCGATAGCGGGGCAGCTTTTTGAATTCACTGGGACTCATTACGAACTGCGATCGGAAGCTGCCGAGAAACGACGTATTCTTGACTGGTTAAGCACTTACTCTGAATTTGTGAAGGGGAAATATCGCTGCAATCGTTTTAACTCTGCCAGTGCTAACGAGGTCTACAACTGTATGGTCTTAGCTGTGGCCGTAGACCCTAATACCATCAATCCAGATGGGTTGAACTCTTCTAAGGGGATAGTGAAAATCAATCCTGATGGCTCTCACTCGCTTGTGCCACACGACCCTAACCATGTCTATACCTATGTTGGCTGCAAGTATGACCCCGACATTGACCCGACAGATTGCGATCGCCTTTTAGAATGCTTGGAGCCGTCGGAGCGCGAGATATTTTTGCGGACTGCTGCTGCTGCGTTGAATTTGAAGCTTGTCCGCTCCAAGCTGACAGGACGGGGGGTTAAAGGTTTGCTGTGCTACGGCGAGGGCTCTAACGGCAAGGATACACTGCGGGCTGTGTTGGCCGCTGTCTTTGGGCGGGGGATGACTGGGAAGTCTTTGTCTGACTTCAGGTCTTATGACAATGGCCGCAAGTTCTCTCTGGCAGGAATTGAAGGAAGCACCTGTAACTGGGCTTCTGAAAATACTGCAAAAGTAGACTTGGATACCATTCAAAGTCTTAAGCAGTTCATCACCGGCGACCCTCTTGATATTGAGCGCAAGGGTAAAGACAGCTACGAATACAAGCCTGCCGCTATCTTTCTCGCCAACTGCAACAAACTACCATCCATCACCGGGGGGACAGCGGCCATTGATGACCGATACGGCATCCTGAGTTTTAAGAAAACCTACAAGCGTGATGCTGACTTGTCTCAGGGCGAGCTGGAAGCTGACCCGCGCTTTAAGGATGATGAGAATTTTATCCTTGAGCGGATTGCCCCGGCGATACTTAACAAGATGCTGGAGCGGTTGCCACTGCTGTTGACCGAGGGCATTGACTATAAGGCAACCCGTGAGGCTATGCGGGAAGCTCAGGAGGAAAGTCGGCACTTGTGGCAGTTCGCTCGCGAGGTTGGTTTGGAGGTTCAGTCTGGCGGCCGTGTTTGGGTTACGGATTTGTGGCAGCAGTTGCAAGACTGGTATGAGGATGCGGGGATTTTAGAAAAAGAGTCCAACAATAATAAGGAGAAGCTGGTTTGGAATGAACTTTCCAATAAGTACGATGCCCCAGTGAAAGCTGTCAACCAGTTGTATGCAAGGTTGTGTGAGATTTTCCCTAAAGTACAAATTCACCGATATAACGGGCGTGACGAAATAGAACGAAGGGGGCAAAAATACTTGCTGGGGATTGGATTTGTGCAGAATCCCACAACAACTCGAAAAACTGGGTTGCCAGGGTTGCCAGTAGACACAGCAAGGCATACAGGGTTGCCAAGTGAGTTACCAGGTGAGTTGCCAAAAAATACTGGCAACCCAGTTGACAACCCAGAAACCCTTACACAGAACGCTGGCAACCCTGGCAACCCAATTTCGTCACCTTTTGCGGAAGTGTGCAATTTACTCTCTCAACTTACCGACGATGAACGACAAAAAATGGCAGATTTACTCACTGGCATTCCTTGCTCTGACCCCATCAAAGCTTTCAGAGTTGGAGACAAAGTGGCTGGCAACAAACCAGAGGACTCTAGCTACAACTGGCACGGTCGCATCGTTGAGATTCACACGAGCATCAGTTGCAAGGTTGACTGGCAAGAGCGCGAAGGGATCAGAGGTGGCCGCATAATCTCAATGCTCTTCTGCCATCTGCGGAAAATCTAAGCGATCGTTGCCACAACAGCCACCAGTGAAAGTTACCCAAAACTTTATGTAACCCCACTGGTGGCGGCTATTTTTCCGAATTTTCGGCGGAGTCTGTGAACTTCGACAGAGCTTGCTAGCGAAAATTCGGAAAAATCCCGCTAGAAATGGAAAGAAATCAAATCAATCTCAACGTTCGTTTTTTAGCAGATTTCAATTCTGCTTTTAAGCTTTCAATCTCAGTGCGTAACTGATTGTTTTGATAAGTCAAAGCTTGAGCACAAAAACGCAAATAATGTAGCTTCGTGGTTTTGGAACCATCAAAATCTTTGGAATCTTCATCCTCAAAAGAATAAAACGGAGGAGAGAAATATTCCTGCCCATCAAGATATCTAGCAATTTCCAAGAGCTGGTCAGCCAAAGGAACTGGCACTCTGATGGTCTTAATATCGTTTGTAGACCATGTAGAGGGACGCCCTGACCCTAATCGCTTTCCACCACGTCCGCCAGCCTTAACTGATTTAATCATGAAATCAAGGAAAATATTGATTAATTGTATCGATTCAAAAATAGCTGTATCCCAAGCAGATAGAGCCTTCTAATATATTAATTTATTATTATTTTTCTTAGTTATACCGGGTATCACTCACCCCGGTTGGCCTGCGGCGCCCTAAATCTTCACCGGCGCGGCCGGGAGGGCGGGCCATAACCCGGCTCCCCCCCCGGCCCACGTTTTCATCATATCAAACTCTAGAGCTATAAGTATGCCACTAAGAGCAATTTTCGTGTCTACAAGATTTGTAGACAATATGTAGACAGTGTAGACACTTATCTGTTACTGTAGACATATACTGTATACAAGCGTCTACAATGAGTCAAAGTCAAGTTGTATCGTTCAGGGCTTCTGGTCACTTCCTAAACTGGATAGAAGCTCAGAGACTAGATGGTGAGTCAGTGAGTCAAGCTGCACAACGCATTCTCAAGGAAATATCAGGCACGTCTACAATGCTGTCTACGATGTCTACAACAAGTGACGCTAACGTGCTGTCTACAACGTCTACAGATTTGTCTACACGAAGTGATGATAGCGTCGTGTCTACAAATATTGTAGACACTGTAGACAAGGTTGTAGCCGATCGCCTTGACCCCGTGATGGAGCGGATGGCCGCCATTGAGGAACGGCTGGGAAAATTGAGCGCCTGAGTGATGGCAACGATGAATCACTCAGGCAGGAATTAAAAGCGGCCAACAAGCAGCTTGCAGAATGGGATAAAGAACTGAATCAGTTACACGAGCGCAACGGCGATTTAGGACTGAAGGTGCAGATGTTGGAGCAAGAACTCAAGGAAGTGCAGCGCGATCGGGAGGAAGATAAAAACTCCGCTCTGACCGTCGCAGAATTTCCAGAGCCAGCCGACTTGCTCAACCAATTGAAAGCGCGGCGTAAAAAGTCGAGGGCGGACTTGGCAGATATGGAAGTAGTTTTGGACGTATTGGCACAGTTAAACCCTTAATTGTCTCCAATTTTGTCTCCAATTTGTCTCCAAACAGCCCTCAAGAACCCTGTATTTGTCTCCAAAAACTCTGTTTTTGTCTCCAAAACATCCCGTGCAACCACGGAAAACAAGCCCTAGAAACGCCAAAACCCTTGATTTCTCAAGGGTTTAAATACTGTTCGCGCAAGCGGACGGTGGGACTCGAACCCACGACGTTCAGCATGGGAAGCTGACATTCTACCACTGAATTACGCCCGCGCTTAGTGTTTTTTACCTGTTTTCACCTGCTTTCACCTGGGAGGCGCAGCGGTAAAAAACGACTAGAAAGACATTGTACAACTATTTTCTGATTTTGAGTATAGCATTTTGACAATCAATTTTGGGCGATCGCCGATCGCCCCTCCACCCGACAAAAAAGTCCTGCACCAAAGGCAGGACTTAATCTAACTTAAATTTCTTAGTGTCAAGCGAGAGGGACTTCGTTTGACAAGAAGCGGTTTCAACCGCCGATCGATCGAGGGGAATCGAACTTTGCCGTTAGACGAAGCGTAAAGAGGTGCTGTCAATAGCCAGGAAAGAAACTGATTGGACGATCGCAATCAATTCATCCGAGCCCGAAGTCTTCTTGAAAATAGCGGTTCCAGCAGGCAATCCTTCGGGAGAATCACCTAACACGTAAGTGCTAGAAGCGCCTTGAAGTTGGAGGATATCTTCAGTCGGGTTAAAACCGACAATCAAAGCGTAGTCGCCTGCGCCAGTGCCGGTATCGTTGCCATCGTTGTAATAGAACTTGGTGGCATCTCCCAGCAAGAAAGTATCATTGCCTTCAGCGCCAATCAGGGTATCGATTTCGCTTAGCCCTGGGTTAGCAGCAGTGCCGTCAACCCCACTTAGAATGTCGTTGCCTTCTTTGCCGTAGAGGAAATCGTTGCCAGTACCGCCCAGCAAAGCATCATTATCTTTACCGCCGTAGAGGTTGTCGTCTCCAGCGTCGCCGGCTAAAGTATTGTTGCCTAGATCGCCACTCATCGCATCGTTACCGTCGCCGCCATACAAGAAGTCGTCACCTTTTCCTCCTAACTCGATATCGTTACCGTCGCCTCCAATCACGGTGTCATTGCCGTCGTTGCCAAATAGGAGATCGTTGCCGTCGTCGCCAAATAAGGCATCGTCTCCTTTGCCTCCGAAGAATGTGTTGTTTTCGCTATTGCCGATTAAGGTGTCGTTGCCTTTGTTGCCGTAGACGGGACTGTTAGCGTCGATCGCAATAATCACGTCATTGCTGTTGCTGCCGATGTTCCCTGACGCTGAGCCTGTCGGTGCGGGCGCGCTTGTGACTGTGAGTGCGATCGGAAGTGCGATCGTCTGAGCTGGCGCGGGAGTGAAAACGGGTGTGGGTGTGGTAGCCGGTGTGGGCGTCGTAACCGGTGTGGGTGTCGGTGTGGGTGGCAGCGGTGGGAGTGCAACCGGTGTTGGCGCGGCGGGTGTCGGCGCGGCGGGTGTTGGCGCCGTGGGTGTTGGCGCTGTGGGTGTTGGCGCTGTGGGTGTTGGCGCCGTAGGTGTTGGCGCGGTGGGTTCCGCAGTCGCCTCTGGTAAATTAGCCGCGAGAATCTCGCTACCAGCGAGATTGCCGACAGTTTCGATAAAGCCAACACCTTCGACAGTCGCCGATGCACCGAAGAAGTCGGAAATTACAATGTCATCCGTAGCCCTGACTACACCGTCTTTATTGATGTCGATCAGTAAATTAGTGCCTTGTCGGGCCAAGCCTGTATTTCCCGATGACAGCGACAGCGACAGCGTAGGGCTGGTACTGACATCGTTGCTAAAATCAACAAAGTCTAGGCGATCGATGCCACCTGTATCCTGAATTTGCAGTTGATTCTGGCTAAAATCCCGCAGGAGATAGCGATCACTACCTGCACCGCCTCGTAGCACATTCCCACTGCCAAATCCGGCACTGAGCGTATCATCGCCAGCACCGCCATCCAAGGTGCTATTACCACTACCACTGAGATAGTCATTGCCCGCACCGCCATCCAAGGTGCTAGGCCCAGTCCCTAGCAGCGTGTCATCTCCATCGCCACCAGCGAGACTATCATTGCCGCCACCTCCATTGAGAACATCATTGCCGATACCCCCATCCAGGATGTCATCGCCACTGTCGCCAATCAGGGAGTCATTTCCTCCACCCCCATTTACGTTGTCGTTTCCTGCACCGCCTAGCAAGGTGTCGTTGCCCTCTAAGCCAACTAAAGTGTCATTGCCCTCAAGCCCTGAGATGTTGTCATTACCGATAGTGCCTGTGAGGTTATCGTTGCCTGCTGTGCCGGTGCTTGCACTGCTTCCGGGTGCAGCCGTAGCCTCAATCAAATTAGCTGTGAGAATCTCCGTACCAGAGAGGTTGCCCACAGTTTCGATGAAGCCAGCACCTTCGACAGTCGCCGATGCACCGAAGAAGTCGGAAATTACAATGTCATCCGTAGCCCTGACAATTCCGTCTTTATTGATGTCGATCAGTAAATTAGTGCCTTGTCGGGCCAAGCCTGTATTTCCCGATGACAGCGACAGCGACAGCGTAGGGCTGGTACTGACATCGTTGCTAAAATCAACAAAGTCTAGGCGATCGATGCCACCTGTATCCTGAATTTGCAGTTGATTCTGGCTAAAATCCCGCAGGAGATAGCGATCACTACCTGCACCGCCTCGTAGCACATTCCCACTGCCAAATCCGGCACTGAGCGTATCATCGCCAGCACCGCCATCCAAGGTGCTATTACCACTACCACTGAGATAGTCATTGCCCGCACCGCCATCCAAGGTGCTAGGCCCAGTCCCTAGCAGCGTGTCATCTCCATCGCCACCAGCGAGACTATCATTGCCGCCACCTCCATTGAGAACATCATTGCCGATACCCCCATCCAGGATGTCATCGCCACTGTCGCCAATCAGGGAGTCATTTCCTCCACCCCCATTTACGTTGTCGTTTCCTGCACCGCCTAGCAAGGTGTCGTTGCCCTCTAAGCCAACTAAAGTGTCATTGCCCTCAAGCCCTGAGATGTTGTCATTCTCAGGCCCGCCGATAAGATTGTCATTTGTCAATGTACCAGTCAATACTGCCAATGTTTTTTTCCTGCTTACGGTAAACAGGCGAGGGCTAATTTTACTTAGCTACTACACCCTAATTATCTATCAGTGCTTTTTCCCAAAAATTATGCGAATTTTCCAAAAAACTTTTTTTTGCACAATTTGTTTCATTGGCGACAAAAGATGCTATGATCTATAGCCTCTGTTCACCACAAAATAACGGGACTTACAGCACTTTGAGATAAAACCCGCCACAAAGAGGGTAAACTTGAAAGATGTAAAAAAAGCAAATTATTTAGAGATAGCTGCATATTCTATTGACTTACTACAGAAGATACTAAGTGCGTGGCCAAACAAAGAAGGCACACAAAGAAACTTAGCAAAACGATTTAAAGTCAGTCGATCGCTCATAGGTGACTTTTTGCCTCGGTATTGAGAGACGGCCCAGATAGCTGCCATGACTCTCTTGAGGGGAGCGGCGCTCGAAGCTTACAAGTAAAGAGGAAGAATTGTTAAAGATAATAGTGACAGAACACGGGTGATATATATGCGAGAAATTCACTCTTGAAATCAAAGAGCGCCAAGGCATAGAGGTAAGGAATGAGAATTAAATAACTTCCACTCTTGAAAGTGGGATGGGCGTCGGGCCCGTCCACTCATGACGGGCCCGACGCCCATCCCACAATAACAATTAAAATTGTAAGTTATTTAATTCGCGATCTTAAGTATACAGCACTTTCCAGGTAAGTGAAGTACAGAGAAACCGGGTTTCTTGAATAAAACCGGTTTCTGGCGAAAAATCCCGAAAAAACCCGGTTTCTGGGGTGTACTTTATAAACCTGGAATCCGCTGTATCAAGTTTGTCCCGCACTTTTAACCTCTTAAAATTAAGGCGTAAAAAAAACTTTAGTAGCGACTCAGCCTCGCTAGAGAACTTGTACAAAAATTGCGCTATGAATGAAAGCGTTGGCTAGATACTATACACATCAAAAACCACGTATTTATTGATGAAACAGTGGCAGCGATCGCACAACCGAGCTATGATACTGTGGCGGCATTGGTGACAAGTTAAGGAAAAAGGGAAATTGTCAAGGGTAGTATTTGCATGGGTCTGGGATCGTGGGAAACTTAT